>CBDUSV010000117.1:0-8398 GCA_965369885.1 uncultured bacterium | reverse complement strand
GCGCCAAGCCACGCAAATCCGACGGATCGGATATCTGGTCAAGTAGGGGGGACTTGCTGTTTGGGGTCACATCTCGCTCCACGCGTAATCGGCTACTATCCCCGGCGCATTACCACAAAACGCGCCACGTCACGCAATAAATCTGCTTTTTGTTCGAACATTTCAAGGTGTTGCACCGCTTGATCGGCCAGCATCTCGGCTTGATCGCGGGCCTTCTCGGTGCCCAGAACCGACACGAAGGTGGCCTTGCCGGCGGCGGCGTCCTTGCCCACCGCCTTGCCGGTTTCGGCGGCATCGCCTTCGGTATCGAGAAGATCATCGATGATCTGGAAGGCGAGACCGAGATCGTGGGCATAGGCCTTGAGGGCATGGTGCGCCGGGGCGCCGGCGCGTCCGAGGATGGCCCCGGCCTCGCAGGAAAAGGCGATCAGCGCACCGGTCTTCAGCTGTTCCATCCGGGTGATGGCGCCGATATCCAGGGTCTGGTGTTCGGATACCAAGTCGATCATCTGGCCACCGACCATGCCGTGGCCGCCGGCGGCGGAGCTTAGCCCCGAAATCAGTTTGCAGCGCACCGCCGGGTCGGCATGGGTCGCGGCATCGGCGATGATTTCGAAAGCCAGGGTCAACAAGGCGTCACCCGCCAGGATCGCGGTGGCCTCGTCGAACTGGACATGGCATGACGGCTTGCCACGGCGGAGATCATCGTCATCCATCGCCGGCAGGTCATCATGGACCAGGGAATAGGCATGTACGATTTCGACGGCGACGGCGACACGAAGGGCACACTCCCAATCGACGCCGAACAATTGGGAGGTGTTCAACACCAGAAACGGCCGGAACCGTTTGCCGCCATTGAGGGTGGCATAACGCATGGCATCAAACACGCGCCGCTCGGTCCCGTCGGCCTCCCTGGGCAGCATGCTTTCGATGGACTCATCGACCGCGGACGCGATCTCGGCCAATGCACCTTGGAGCCGATCCAATCCGGGCCTCAGTCCAAATCCATGCTTTCGGCGTCGACGGTCCCGTCGGCGCTGGGTACGATCTTTTCCACCTTGGCCTTGGCCTCGGCGAGCTTGGCTTCACAATGTTTTTTCAGCTGGGCGCCACGTTCGTACGCCCCGATGGCTTCGTTGAGCTTGACCTTACCGGACTCGAGCTCGCCGACGATCTTGTCAAGCTCGGCAAGAGAATCCTCGAAACTCAGCGCGGCGATATCTTTGGGAATGGCGCCCCCCGGGGCGTTTTTGGCCATGCTTTCCCCTTCCGGTGCACGAAGTTTAGGCCCACCGGCGGCCGAGGGCAAGCGACACCGGCCGCTTGACGGTTCAAGCTTGTGGGAACGCCATCAAGGCCGAGACATGGGCCCCAACCGAGGCCGCCAAGGCGCCGAGATCATAACCGCCTTCGAGGGTCGAGACCACGCGCCCGGCGCAGGCCTCGTCGGCGACGCGAAGAAGCTCGGCCGTCACCCAGGAAAAATCGGCCTCGGTGAGGCCGAGTTGCGCCAGCGGGTCGCTTTGATGGGCATCGAACCCGGCCGAGATGATGATGAAGCCGGGATCGAAGGCCCTGAGCGCCGGCAGGATGGCGCCGGTGATGGCGGCGCGGAATTCGGCCGAGCCCGTAAAAGGCGCCAGCGGCGCGTTGACCAGGTTGCCGACGCCGGTCTCATCGGCGGCGCCGGAGCCGGGATAGTGGGGAAACTGGTGGGTCGAGCCGTAAAACAGGCTGGCATCGCGGGCGAACATGGCCTGGGTGCCGTTGCCGTGATGGACATCGAAATCGACCACGGCGACGCGCTCAATGCCATGGTTGCGGCGCGCATGCAGGGCGCCGATGGCGGCGTTGTTGAAGACACAGAACCCCATGGGGCGGTTGGGCTCGGCATGGTGGCCGGGGGGGCGCACGGCACAGAAGGCATTGTCGCCGTCACCCGCCATCACCGCATCGACGGCGGCGACCAGGGCGCCGGCGGCACGCAATGCGGCCTCACCGGAGCCGGGGGACAACTGGGTGTCGGGATCAAGGGCATAGCCGCCCGACGCGGGGACCGCGGCGGCGATGCGGTCCGCATAGTCGCCCGGATGGGCCAGCGCCAACTGGGCGGGGGCGGCCTGGGGCGCCTCATGCCATTTGCATTGGGCGAAGGCGGGCGATTTGAGGGCATCGAGCACGGCTTTGAGGCGCGCCGGCGATTCCGGATGATGGGCGCCGGGATCATGGGAGAGGCAGGCCTGATGGGTGAAAATCAGGGTCGTCATATGGCGGTTTCCGGCGCGCGTGGGGGTTCAAGACCATGAAGAAAAACGGGGTTGAGCCCCCCATTGTAGCCCCCAGGCGGCCCCCGGATACCAAAAAGTGGATATTTTCCCGGCCCCGCGACGGATTTAGGCCAATACCGCCGTGTAACCCTGTGATGGTAAAAATCTTCGCCGGCAACATGAATTTGATAGGGTATCCACCGATTGTGGAAAATCTCCTTGCCCCGGCCTTGGTTTTTTGACAAGAACATGTTCGAAATCTGCTATCGTTAAGAATTATTTCCCCATGAATAGGGGAATGGCCGGGAGAACCCTGCCCCGGGACATAGGGGCACAGGACAAAATGAAGCTAGTCATCAAGATAGCCACCTTGGCGGCGTTTCTACTGACCACGGTTGCGGCCAGCGATTCCTTTGCCGCGAAGAAAAGGAAGCGCGGCCGGCTCGTCGGCGTCGACGAGGTGCGGATGGAAGCCATGATCCAGACCATGCCGGTGATCGGCCGTCTGGTCTCGGTCCAGACCGGCGTCGTCGCCTCGCGCATCGAAGGCGCCGTCGACGAGATCAAGGTCTATGTCGGCGACCGGGTCAAGAAGGGCGACGTCCTTGCCATCCTGGTGTCCGACCGCTTCGAGTGGGAGCGCGAGCTTAAATCCGCCGAGCTGGGAGAAAGCCGGGCCAAATTGGCCAACGCCAAGGCCCAACTCGCCCTTGCCCGCCAGGAGTTGCGCCGCCTCGAGAGGCTGCGCAAATCCGTCGCCTTTCCCCAGGCCCGCTATGAGGACAAGATGCTCGACGTGACGCGCTACAAATCCTCGGTCAATGAGGCCGAGGCCAAGCTGAAACGCGCCCAGGCCAATCTCAGACTGGCCGAGCTCGACATCAAATATTCCAAGATCCGGGCGCCCTATAACGGCGTCGTCAGTATCCGCCACACCATCGCCGGCGCCTTCCTCAAGGAGGGCGAGAAGGTGGTGACCCTGGTCAATGATGCCCGCATCGAGGTCGAGGCCGACGTGCCGTCGAGCCGGATCGGTGGGCTCAAGCCCGGCGTCAAGGTGCGCATGCGGCTGGAAGACCATACCTGGCACACCGCCGATGTCAGGGCCGTGGTGCCCGACGAAAATACCCGCACCCGAACTCGTGTCGTGCGCTTCGTGCCCAGCTTCAACGGCACCGCCATGCGGCTCGCCACCAACCAGACCGCGACCCTGCAGATTCCCATTGGCGTGGAGCGCCAGGTGATCACCGTACACAAGGACGCCTTGATCTCAAGCCGCGGCAACCCCACCGTGTTCGTGGTGGTCAAGCGCCGCGTCCAGGCCCGGCGCATTCGAATTGGGGATGCCGTGGGCGGCCGCTTCGAGGTCCTGAGCGGCCTCAAACCCGGCGAAGTCGTCGTCATCAAAGGCAATGAAAGGCTCCGGGACGGCCGGCGCATCCGCATTGAGCGCAAAGACTAGCGGAACGATTGGCGGAACGATTAAATGAACCTGATCGAAACTGCCCTTAAGCGCCCGACCGCGGTGGTTGCCGCGGTGCTGTTGGTGATCGCCTTCGGTCTGGTGGCCCTCAAGACCATCCCGGTCCAGCTTACCCCCGACGTGCGCCGGCCCATCATCGACATCAAGACCCGGTGGCGCGGCGCCGCGCCGGCCGAGATCGAACGCGAGATCACCAACCAGATCGAGGAGCAATTGGGCGGCATCGAGGGCGTCTCCGAGCTCACCAGCCGGTCGCGCATCGGTCAGTCCCGCATCCGGCTTGAATTCGATGTCGGCACCGACATGGACCGGGCCCTCATGCTGGTGGGCAATCGTTTATCCCTGCTCGACGATCTGCCGGATGAAGCCGACGAGCCACTGATGCTGACCCGCGGCGCGGAAGACAACCCCATCGCCTATTTCGCCTTGCTCAAACTGCCCGGCAATAACCGTAACCTTCAGACCTATGGAGAATTCGTCGAGGACGTCATCATCGACCGGTTCGAGCGCGTCCCCGGCATCGCCGGCGCCAATTTCCGTGGCGGCACCCGCCGCGAACTGCGGGTGACGATGGATCCGGAAAAAATGGCGCGCTACCGGCTGACGGTGCCGGAGGTGGTTTCCGCCCTTCGCGGCGCCAGCGCGTCGATCTCTGCGGGCTCGGTCGATGAGGGCAAGCGCCGTTATCTGGTGCGCACCGAAGGCGAAATCCGTACCGCGGCCCAGGCCGCCGCCGTTGTGCTCAGGACCCTGGTGGATCCGGTGACCGGACGCACCAGCCGGGTCATCCTCGGCGACATCGCCAAGGTCGGGTTCTCCTACAAGGAGCGTGCAAGCTTCCGCCGGTATCTTGGGGAACGGACGATCACCTTGAGCGCGGTGCGCGATACCGGCGCCAACGTCATCGAAACCATGGAAGCCCTCCAAGCGGCGGTCAAGGACCTGAACGAGAACATCCTGCCTTCGGAAAAACTGAAAATCGTCCAGGTCTATGACGAGACCACCTATATCAAATCCGCCATCGGCCTGGTCAATCAGAACATCTATCTGGGCGGCACCCTGGCGGCCTTGATCCTGATCCTGTTCCTGCGCTCCTTCCGGCCGTCGGCGATCATCGCCCTGTCGATTCCAGTCTCGGTGATCGGCGCCTTCGTCGCCATGGCGATGCTGGGGCGCTCGATCAACGTCATCTCCCTGGCCGGCATCGCATTCGCCATCGGCATGGTGGTGGACGCCGCCATCGTGGTGATGGAAAACATCTTCCGTCACCGCCAGGAAGGCAAATCGGCTACCCAAGCGGCCTTGACCGGCACAAGGGAAGTGTGGCCGGCGGTGCTGGCCTCGGCGCTGACCACGGTCGTCGTCTTCGTGCCGATGTTGATCCTGCAATTGCAGATCGGCCAGTTGTTCCGGGATATTGCCGTGGCGTTGACCGTCGCGGTCTCGCTTTCGCTGCTGGTTTCGGTGACGGTGGTGCCGGCCTTGTCCAACCGGATGTTCAAGGGCATGGCCACGGGCAAGGACAAATTCTTCTACATCCCCGGCATCGATGAGTTCGCCAGCGGGTTCGTACGCCTGATCATGTGGTTCACCGACGTGGTATCACGCCGCAAGTTGGTGGCGTTCCTGGTGGTCGCCGCAATCTGCTCGTCGATGGGATGGGCCACCTACAAGTTTCTGCCGGCCCTCGACTTCCTGCCCGACGGCAACCGCAACTTCATCTGGGGCCGTATCAAGCCGCCGCCGGGCTATAACCTGGAAACCAACCTGCGTCTCGCCAACCAGATCGAAGACGCCGTGCGGCCCCTATGGGCTTCGGTCAGCGGGCCTGAATCCGAGCCAGGCGGGCCCCCGAAGATCAGGCATTTCTTCTTCGTCGCCCATCGTGACTCGGGCTTCATCGGCGCCTCAGCCGTGGATTCCCAGCGTGCCGGCGAATTGGTCGAAATCCTTGAAGAACCGATCCTGAAGGAACCGGGAACCCGCGGCTCGATAAAGCAGTCGTCCCTGTTCTCCCGTGGCATCGGCGGGTCGCGGTCGATCCGAATCGACGTCTCGGGTCCTGAGTTGGAGGACAATATGGACGTGGCGCGCCAGGTCGATGACATGCTGCGCGACGTCACCCCGAGGAGCGAGGGCCACCGGGTGCGGCCACGTCCGGGTCTTGAACTCGGGGCGCCCGAAATTCGCGTGGTGCCGAACCAGTTGCGCCTGGCCGATGCCGGCGTCACCGCCCGCGAGCTGGGCCAGACCTTGGATGCCTTCAATGACGGATTGCGGGTCCGGGAAATCACCGTCGGTGACCGGCGCATGGATCTGGTGCTGGGCGGCCCCCCGAACCTGGTGTCGCGGACCCAAGGCATCAAGAACCTGCCGGTGGTCACCAAGTCCGGGCGCATCGTCCCGGCATCGTCGCTGTCCGACATCAAGGTCACCGCCGGCCCATCCCAGATCTGGCATCTGGAGCGCACCCGTTACGTGACCCTGCAGGTGAGCCCGGCCAAGACCATCCCGCTGGAAATCACCATCAACAAGATCCAGAAAAACATCATCGACGTCCTGCGCAAGGAAGGGATGCCGCCGGGAGTCAAGATCCGCATGTCGGGTGCGGCCGACAATCTGACCGAGACCTGGAACGCCATGCAGATGAATCTTCTGGTGGCGATGGTCGTGGTCTTCCTGGTGATGGCGGTGCTGCTGGAAAGCTTCATCTATCCCTTAATCATCATGCTGTCGGTGCCGTTGGCGACCGCGGGCGGGGTGTTGGGGCTTTGGATCCTCAACCGGTTCACCTATCAGCCCCTCGACATGATGACCATGCTGGGGTTCGTCATCCTGATCGGCACCGTGGTCAACAACGCCATCTTGCTGGTGACCTATACCCTGAAAGGGGTCCGCAAGGATGGCATGACCCCGCCGGAAGCCATCAAGATGTCGACCCGCACCCGCATCCGGCCGATCTTCATGTCGACGCTCACCACCGTGTTCGGCATGTCCCCCCTGGTGGTTTTGGGCGGCGCCGGGTCCGAGCTTTACCGTGGCCTCGGCGCGGTCATCATCGGCGGCCTCGCCCTGTCGGCGGTGTTGACGCTTTTGATCGTGCCGCCGTTGTTGTCGTTGTTCGTGCGCAAGGCGGAAATGGGCAAAGCCATGGCCGCCATGGAAGAGGCCGCGGCGCCGGGCGAGTAATCAGGGCGAGAAATCAGCCGTCTTTGCGAATCTTGAAATTATAGACGCCGCCGGCTTCCGTCGAAGCCACCAATATATGGCCGGTGGTCTCGCAAAAGGCCTTGAAATCGGCGACCGCGCCGGGATCGGTGGCCTCGATCTCGAGGACGGCGCCGACCTCAAGCCGCCTCAGCATCTTGTTGGCCTTGAGCACCGGCAGGGGGCATTTGAGGCCTTTGACATCCAGCGTTGCCATCGTTTCGGTGTTTCTGTTCATGTCCTGTGATATCACCGACTATGCCCGATCCCTGGGTTACCAACCAGGGCAAAGCAAGCCATGAGGAGTTTATAAATGCCCACCAGCCGCGCCAACGGGGTCAATATCCATTATGAAGTCTCCGGCGAGGGCCCGGCCCTGGTGCTGGTCCATGCCAATCCCTTCGACCACAGTCTGTGGCGCTACCAGGCGGCGCATTTCTCCACCTGGTTCAAGGTCGTCGCCATCGATATCCGTGGCTATGGGCGCTCGGAAAAGGTCACCACGCCCTATCAATTGAAGGACATGTGCGACGATATCCTCGGCGTCTGCGACGACGAGAACATTGATCAATGCGTTCTCATGGGCTGCAGCGTCGGCTCCGGCATCAGCATCCTGTTGGGTCTCGACCATCCTGAACGCTTTGGCGCGATCATCCTGGTGGGCGGCAATTCCGGCGCCAGTGACCGCTACCAGACGCGCATAGACGGCTACACCAAGACCGGGCTTGGGACCTATCACATTAAACATTTGAAAGAACTTGTGGCGCCCGACTTCGCCGCCAGCCGGCTTGGGGGCTATCTGTTGCAAAGCTTCGTCGAACGCCAGCCGCGCCTCGTGCCCGACGCCATCGCCCAGGTGTTCCGGGCCGGCAATTCGACCGATTGCACCGGCCGGCTCGGCACCATGAAGGTGCCGGTGCTGGTGATCAACGGCGAATATGATCATTCATTGCCGGCGGGCAAGAAAACCGCGGACCTGGTTCCCGGCGCCGAACACCTAATCCTGGCCGGGACCGGTCACGCGTGTTGTATCGAGGACCCTTCGGGCTTCGATGCCCTGGTGATCGATTACTTGGACCGCCTGGGCCTGATGCCGGAGATCACGGCCTGAACAGGCGACAGCCGGGAGCGACAGCGCCCCCGGATCGCCGACGCCCCGAATCCTATTTGAACCAGGCGTCTTCCTTGTAGATCACCGGAACCTGGTTGTTGTCGGCGGAATCCGCGGGAATGGATGAGCCGTCGGGCTTGAGGCGCCGCCCCCTTGGCTTGACTTCGGCACCTTCAACCGGCGCGCCGATGCGCAGCAGAACCAGGGGTTCATCGCTGATGGCGTTGAAATGATAGAACGCCCCGGCAGGAAGCACGATGCCCTCATTGGGGCCACAATCGCGGTGCTCGCCGTCGGGTCCGAAGAACCGGGCCTTGCCCTGCAGGACGA
>CBDUSV010000116.1:0-8402 GCA_965369885.1 uncultured bacterium | reverse complement strand
TCGCTTGGTAAAGCTGTACAAAATATCTTATTCGGGCGGCTGGCATCCGCACTCGTCCATGAATTTCTTCATTTTTTCCATGTTCGGCATTCCTTCCTGGCAGCAGAACTCTTTCATCATGGCGATTTGATCGCCGCTAAATTCCGTCTTGCCACAGCATTCCATGAACTGCTTCATCTTCCCGAAGTCCGGTTTCCCATTGTCGCCGCAACACTGCTTCATCATGTCGTTCATCATTGTTCCCTCCCATCTTTCTGATCAGGTGGAACCAGCTGACGACCAAGCTGTCGGTATTAAAACGCCTGTAAGATGCGATCATCCATTATTCGGCCGCCAACTTCAGACTACCTGCAGCTAGACAAATAAACCTTGCGACAAACATGTCCGTACTTTTAATGTGGACATATACTTGGCCGATTTCAAAGATTTTATTGGTTCCCGCACCCGGCATGGACCAATCGCCGGTTGACCCTTATCAAGCTATACTGGGTGAACAATCAATGCCTTCGGTGAGTGTGACATGAGGTTGATGAGATGGACGCACACCCCACCCGGGAATCAGGAGGAACCGGCAGATGAGCAAGACCGGCAGGGAGTTTGATTTCGAGAAATTCCGCTTGCGGCGTTTCGTCGAGAGATTGAACGAGATGGGCGAGGTGGAAACCCACGACGAACCGGTCCCCCTGACCGGGCTTTCCACGATTATCGAGAAATCGGAGAAGGCGGTTCTGTTCACCCAGGCGGGACCGGAACGGATGGAGTTGGTGGCCAATGTGGCCGGCGGGCGCGGGCGCCTCGCCGCCGCCTTCGACACCACCCCCGACAAGCTTTACGACGAGTTCCAAAAGCGCATCGCCAATCCGCTCACTCACCTCGAGGTGCCTTCCGACGAGGCCCCGGTGCATGCCGTCAAGCTGACCGGCGATGAGGTGGATCTGACCAAGCTGCCTTTCCATCCGCAGCACGAATTCGACGGCAGTTGCTACATCAGCGCCGGCATCGATTACACCATCGATCCCCTGACCGGGTGGCACAATGTGGGCAGCCGCCGCCTGTCCTTGCGCAACCGCACCCAGGCGGGGACCAACGTCACCGCGCCATCCCATCTAAAACGCATCTATGAGGGCTGCGCCCAGCGTAAGGAAAGGCTGCCCATCACCTTCACAATCGGCGCTCACCCCCTGAATTTCTACGCCGCCACCATGCGCAAGCCGGGCGATGAATTGGGCTGGCTCGGCGCCCTGCGGGGCGAGCCGGCGCCCATGGTCAAGAGCCTGACCAACGAAATCCTGGCGCCGGCCGACGCGGAGATGATCCTCGAGGGCTATCTCGACGAACGGGGCTATTGCGAGCCGGAGGGGCCGTACGGCGAATATATGGGCTATTACGGCGCCATCCACATGGACCCGGTCTTCACCTGCACGGTGATCACCATGCGCGCCGACGTGCTGCACCAAAGCCTGCAGCATGGCTCGGCGTTCGTTCTTGACCGATGCGACTCCGCCAACTTAACGGCGCTGCGCATCGAGTCCGATGCCATGAACATCCTCAAGGGCGCCGGGTGCGATCCCAGGGCGGCCTATCTGCGCCCCACCTCGGGCGGCGGCGGCACCTTGCGGATTTCCCTCAAGCAGGGCGCCTTCGGCGAGGCTAAGCGCGCCATCGCGGCGCTGTTCGGAATTATTAACCGGCTCAAGCTGATCATGGTGTTCGACGAGGATATCGACATCCACGACGACAAACAGGTGGAATGGGCGTTGGGGACCCGCTTCCAGGCGGACGAGGACATCGTCGTCCTGACCGGCATCATGGGCCGGCCCATGGACCCCTCGCTGCAGGGGCGCAGGAAGGGCGCCAAGGCGGGCTTCGACTGCACCAAGCCCTACGGCCGGGACGGAGAGATCATCCTGACCCGTTGCGCCGCCAAGGAATTCACCGGCCCGGTGCGCTTCCAGACCGTCGAGCAGGCGCTGCAATCGGAGCCCATGTTCTACGCCCATATTGTCGAGGCGGTGGGCAGCGACGATGGCCGCGAGGTGGCCCAGGCCCTGGATGATCTGCGCCAGGTGGGGCGCCTGGGGCGCGACCGCGACGGACGCTACCATTTGTGCGAGGCGCAAGCGGGCTCAACCGGGATCGTCGGCGAACTCTACCACGACCCAAATGAGGGCATCTGATCCCGCGCCATTGCTTCAGGTTGGCGTTGATTACCCTATGTCCGCTCTGGCCAATGTCCGCGTTGGGCCAGAACGGCGATTGGCTCATGTGCCGCAAAGAACCCTCAGCCGTACCCTGGCGGATCAAGCCTGTTTCAGAGCCCCTTCTTCATAAAATATTCGATCAGGGCCCGGGCATCGTGGCCGTCCCATTCGGCGATGCCGGCAATGCGGCCAAGCTCGGCGCCGTCGCGGCCCAGCACCAATGTGGTCGGCAGGCCACGGACGGCGAAGGCGGCGGCGAACTTGCCCTTGGGATCGACGTAGATCTTGAGGTTCTTGACCTTGGACTTGGTGTAGAAGGCGCGCACCACCTTGGCGCCGCCCCGGTCCTGGGACATGGCGATGACGGCGAAATCCTTACCCCCCAATCGGCCCTGGAGCCGGTCCAGGGTGGGGATTTCGCGGATGCAGGGGAAACACCAGGTCGCCCAGAAGTTCACCACCAGGATTTTTCCGGCGAAATCGGCGAGGCTGAGGGCGTTGCCGTTGCCGTCTAGGAAGGTGGTTTGGGGCACTGGCGATGGCTTCACCGACAGGGTAAAGTTCTGCATGTCGCCTCTGATCGGAGGGTGGAGAGCATTTTCTTGGGTTGATTGCGGCGCGAAATTGGCCCATATGGCCCAAAGAATCACCAATGCCACGGCGCCCGCGGCGGCAAATGCACCACGGGAGCCGGGTTGTTTGATCATTGCAAACGGATTTTTCAAAACCATAGCCGGCAGTTTGACATGAGTACCAAGCCCCGTTCCACAACATCGAAGCGCGCCAAGGACAAAACCGCCGCGCCCAATGCGCTGTGGGGCGGCCGTTTCGTTAGCGGCGCCGGCGACGTCATGGCCGCCATCAACCCGTCAATCGGCTTCGACCAGAGGCTCTACGCCCAGGACATCGCCGCATCGAAGGCCCATGCCGCCATGCTGGTGCGCACCAACATCATCAGCACCGAGGATGGCGTGGCCATCAATGATGGTCTAGACAAAATTCTTCAAGAAATCGAGAGCGGCAAGTTCACCTTCAAGACCGCGCTCGAGGATATCCACATGAATGTGGAGGCCCGCCTCATCGAGCTGATCGGCGGCGCCGGCGGTCGGCTCCACACCGCGCGCTCGCGCAACGACCAGGTGGCGACCGATCTCCGGCTTTGGCTGCGCGACGCCATCGACGCCATCGACGGCGAGATCAAGGATTTGCAGGCGGCGTTGATCGACAAGGCCGAGGCCCATGCCGCCACCGTGATGCCGGGCTTCACCCATCTGCAAAACGCCCAGCCGGTGACCTTCGGCCATCATCTTCTGGCCTATGTGGAGATGTTCGGGCGCGACCGTGGCCGCCTGGGCGATTGCCGCCGGCGCCTCAATGAATGCCCGCTGGGCGCGGCCGCCCTGGCCGGCACCGCCTTTGCCATCGACCGCCATATGACCGCGGCGGCGCTGGGCTTCGACCGTCCGGCGGCGAATTCCCTCGATGCGGTGTCGGACCGGGATTTCGTGCTCGAATTCCTCGGCGCCGGCGCCATTGCCATGGTCCATGGCTCGCGGCTGGCGGAGGAATTGGTGCTGTGGAGCTCGGCCCAATTCAAATTCGTCACCCTTTCGGATGCCTATTCCACCGGCTCGTCGATCATGCCGCAGAAGCGCAATCCCGACGCCGCCGAACTGGTGCGCGCCAAGTCCGGCCGGGTGATCGGCGCCCTGGTGTCGCTGCTGGCGGTGATGAAGGCCCTGCCCCTGGCCTATGGCAAGGACATGCAGGAGGACAAGGAACCGGCGTTCGACGCCGCCGACACCATGGGGCTCTCGATCCGGGCCCTGGCCGGGATGGTGGGCGACATGGGCGTCGATCAAGCGGCGATGAAGGCGGCGGCCGAGCACGGTTTCATCACCGCGACGGATCTCGCCGACTGGCTGGTGCGCGAGGCCGGCCTCGCGTTCCGCGACGCCCATGGCGCCGCCGGGCGCCTGGTCAAGCTGGCCGAGGACAAGGGCATGGGCCTCGCCGAATTGAGCGTTAAGGACATGCAGGCCATCGAGCCCGCCATCACCGAAGGGGTCCATGACGTGCTTGCCGTCGACGCCGCGATTGCCAGCCGCACAAGTTTCGGCGGCACCGCGCCCGAAAATGTGCGCGAGGCCATCGCCGAAGCGCGAAAGAGATTCTTATGATTTTGCGGCGGAGAATGAGGGCCCTGGCCATCGCCCTGGTGGCGGTGTTTGCGCTTAGTGCCGTTCTCGGCGCCTGCGGCAAGAAAGGCTCGCTGGAGCCGCCGCCGGGCAAGAAGAGCGATTATCCGAGGAAATATCCGCGATGAACCATTTCGACTATGTCAATGGCGAGTTGTGCGCCGAAGGCGTTCAGCTGTCGCGGATCGCCGCCGAGGTCGGCACCCCGGTCTATTGCTATTCCACCGCGACCCTGGTCCATCATTACCGGGTCTTCGCCGAGGCCTTCGCCTCGCAACAGGCGACGATCTGCTATGCGGTCAAGGCCAACGCCAATCTCGCCGTGATCCGCACCCTGGCGCAGCTTGGCGCCGGCGCCGACGTGTTGTCGGAAGGGGAACTGCTGCGCGCCCTGGCGGCGGGGGTGCCGGCGTCGAAGATCGTGTTCTCCGGCGTCGGCAAGTCGGCGCGCGAGATTGCCCTGGCGCTGGACAGTGGAATCTCGCAGATCAATATCGAATCCGAGCCCGAACTCACCGCGGTCAATGAGATCGCCGTGGCCAAGGGCCTCAGCGCGCCCATCGCGTTGCGCGTCAATCCCGATGTCGACCCCGCCACCCACGAGAAGATCACCACCGGCAAGAAGGAAAACAAGTTCGGCATCGACTACTTGGACGCGCCCCGGCTCTATCAACAGGCCGCCGGCCTTCCCGGCATCGAGGTGGTGGGCGTCGCGGTACATATCGGCTCCCAGCTTACCGATCTTGCCCCGTTCGCCGAGGCCTTCCGCCTGGTCGCCGAATTGGTGACCGGGCTCAAGTCCAAGGGCATCGTCATCCGCAGGATCGATCTCGGCGGCGGCCTCGGCATCCCCTACCATGACGAAGTGCCGCCGACGCCCCAGGCCTATGCCGAGATGGTCGGGAACGTGACCAAGGGGCTCGACTGCGAGATCGTGTTGGAACCGGGCCGGCTTTTGGTCGGCAATGCCGGCGTGCTGGTGACCCGGGTGCTCTATGTCAAGCAGGGCTCGTCCAAGACCTTCGTCATCGTCGATGCGGCGATGAACGACTTGATGCGCCCGACCCTTTACGACGCCTATCACGAGATCACCCCGGTCAGGGCGCCCGAAACTCCTGAATCTGGGGGAACCGGCCAAGACATGGACGCCGACATGGTCGCCGACGTGGTTGGCCCGATATGCGAATCCGGTGATTTTTTCGCCAAGGACCGGCCCTTGACCGTGTTACACTCCGACGATCTTCTCGCCATTCGCTCGGCCGGCGCTTACGGCGCGGCCATGGCGTCGGGCTATAACAGCCGGCCCTTGGTGGCGGAAGTGTTGGTCAAGGGAGACGCTTTCGCGGTGATCCGGCCACGGCAGACCCATCAAGAGGCGCTGGCGAGCGAGAGAATGCCGGACTGGCTTGGGGATGTCCCCAAGGATGTCCCCGAACCCGTGGCAAAGCCCTTGGCCTCCAAGGATGTGGCATGAGCCTGTTTAACCGCACCGAGACGAAATCACCCGCCCCGCCGCTGGCGCGGCTCGAGGGCCGCATGTGGCTGGCCCGGCTGGCGATCCTGTGGGAGCGCACCTGGCCGGCGCTGTGGCCGGTGATGGCGGCCTTGGGCAGCTTCGCGGCCCTGGCGCTGTTCGATATCCTGCCCGGGTTGCCCGGATGGCTCCATGGCCTGGTGCTTGCCGGGTTTATCGCCGCCTTGGGCTTTGCGCTGTGGTCCGGCGCCAAGGGCTTGCGTTTCCCCGGCCCGGGCCGGGCGCGGCGCCGCCTGGAAAGCCAGAGCGGCCTCGACCACCGTCCCCTGGGCAGCCTTCTCGACCATCAGGCCACCGGCGCAGACGACGCCGAATCCCGTGTGCTGTGGGCGCTGCACCGCCAGCGCATGATCGACAGCATCCGCGAATTGCGCATCGGCGTGCCGGCGGCGGGGCTGACAA
The DNA here is from genome assembly GCA_965369885.1 of uncultured bacterium. Lineage (GTDB taxonomy): Bacteria > Pseudomonadota > Alphaproteobacteria > SMXQ01 > SMXQ01 > JAZFWG01. The sequence goes on along the minus strand of CBDUSV010000116.1, from coordinate 2,067 downwards.
AGCGCGACCCGATGGCGTTGCGGGTGTTGTTGGGTCTGGTGCTCACGGTGGCGGTCGTCGGCGCCTGGGGTGAGATTCCAAAACGCCTGACCCAGGCCCTGACGCCCAATTTCAGCGCGCTGGGCGCGGTCAAGCCTGTGGCCCTTGATGTCTGGATCACGCCTCCGGCCTATACCGGTCTCGCGCCCATGTTCATGCAGGTTCGCGGCACCCAGCAAGCCGGCGCCGGGCGCCTTGCCATCCCCGCCGGCAGCGCGCTTCTGGCCCAGCTCCACGGCGGCCGGGGCAAACCCACGCTTACGATCGATGGCGATGGCGATGGCGATGGCGATGCCAAGCCGTTCAACGCCGTCGATGACGGGGCTTATAAAATCTCCGCCGCCATCGAAAGCGGCAGCCGCATCCGAGTGACCCAGGATAAGGCCGAGATCGCGGCGTGGCCGCTTACGGTCATCCCCGACAATGAGCCCGAGATCAGCCTGGCCGCGCCTCCGGGGCAGACCCAGAGCGCGGCATTGATGCTGCGCTATGAGGCCAACGACGATTATGGCGTTACCGAAATCAAGGCCTTCATCCGTAGCGGCTTTTCCAAACGCTTCGCCAAGGGCAGGAAGGCGCGGCCGAAAGAGATCATCGAGTTCGCCCTGCCGGTGCCGGGAAAGGGCCTCAAGGCGGTCAAGGAAACCAGTTACCACGATCTCACCGCCCACCCTTGGGCAGGTCTGCCGGCGTCCATCCAACTGATGGCGACCGATGGCACCGGCCAGGTCGGGGTTAGCGAAACCTATAACTTCAAGCTGCCCGAACGGGTTTTCCGTCATCCGGTGGCCCGCGCCATCATCAGCGTGCGCCGGCAGCTTTCCCTCGATCCGGACAACCGCAGACCGGTGATGGAGCGGCTGTTTGACCTGTCGACCCGGCCCAAGGCTTTCGGCGAATTGACCTCGGTGTTCCTGGCGCTACGCACCGCCCAGGCACGGCTGCGTTTCGATCCCAGCGACAATGCGATTGGCGCCGTGCAGTCTTTGTTGTGGGACACCGCCCTGGCGCTGGAGGACGGCCGGCTGTCCCTGGCCCAGCGCGAGCTTCGGGACCTGCAGAAGAAACTGATGGATGCGCTGTCGCGGCGCGCTTCCAACGCCGAGATCGACAAGCTGATGCAACAGCTGCAAACCGCGCTCAGCAAGTTCCTGCAACAGCTGATGAAGGACCTCAAGAACATTCCGCTTTCGGCGATGCCGTTCGATCCCTCGGCGCGCTTCATCACGCCGCAGGACCTTCAACGCATGCTCGACCGGGCGCGAGAGCTCGCCCGCACCGGGTCCTACGACGCCGCGCGCCAGTTGCTGGCGATGCTGCAGGAATTGATGGAACGCTTGCGCTCCGGCTCCTTCGCCTGGCGCCGCGGCCGCGGCGGCGGCCAGGCCAGCCGCATGATGCGCGATCTCCGCAACATCATGCGCCGCCAGCAGGAGCTTCTCGACCGCAGTTTCCGCCATCAGCGCGAAGGCACGTCGCCGATGCCGGGCGCCAAGGGGTCACAGGCCATGCAGGACGCCCTACGCCGCGCTCTCGGCGATCTCATGCGCCGCTTCGGCGAGGCCACGGGCAATCAGATTCCACGGTCTTTCGGGCGCGCCGAGCGATTCATGCGCGATGCCGAGGGCGCCCTTGGTCGCAAGGCGCCAGGCCAGGCGGTGGGGCCGCAGGGCCAGGCCCTCGACCAGTTGCAGCAGGGCGCCGGCGCCATGATGCGCGAACTGGCGAAACGCTTCGGCCGCGGCCGCGGCATGGGACGTCCACGGGGACGGGGGCGGAACATGCGCCCGCGCTATGATCCCCTGGGCCGGCCGCTCCCGAGTACCGGCACCTATTCTGCCGAGGACGTGGAGATCCCCTCGGAATCGGATATCCAGCGGGCCCGGGAAATTCTCGACGAACTGCGCCGCCGCGCCGGTCAGATCGACCGCCCGACGCTTGAGCGGGAATATATCGACCGTTTGCTGCGCCGCGTCTGATTCAGCCCACAAAACTTAGCCAAACCCCGGCAGGATCAGGGGTTCAGGA
>CBDUSV010000115.1:0-8425 GCA_965369885.1 uncultured bacterium | reverse complement strand
GAGAGATAAAAGCCGTCCAGATTCACGATCACCGGCAGCCGCACGCCGGGGTCTTCGGCCAGGCGATAGGCCATGAGGACGCTGTCGAGCACCTCCTGGCAGGTGGCGCAATGGATCTGCAAAAAGCCGCTATCCCGGGCCGCCAGCACGTCATTGTGATCGGGCTCCAGCGTGAGCGGCGATGCCAGGCCCCGCGACACATTGACCAGGACGAAGGGCACCCGCCACCCGGGCACGGCATATATCATTTCCATGCCGTACAGCAGGCCTTGGCTCGATGTGGCGGTGAAGACCCGGACCCCGGTTGCCGCCGCCGCACCCGCGGCAGTGATCATCGAATGCTCGGATTCAAGCGTCACCATGCGGGCGTCCAAGTCTCCGGCGTCGATCCAGCCGCCGATGGTCTCGATGATCTCGGTCTGTGGGGTAATCGGAAAGGCCGGGATGTAATCCGCGTTGCCCAGCCGCGCCCCCCAGGCCGCCGCACCGTTGCCGGTCAAGAGCGCGCGTGTCATGAGGCCCTCCCCTCCGCTGCTTCCGCCTCCGCCTTGTCTTTCTCGGCTGCGGCTTCGGGAATCGCGGCGATGGTGTGGGTTGGGCATTGGGCGACGCAAACCATGCAGCCCTTGCAGTGTTCGTAATCCACATGGGGCCAGCCCTCATCATCCAGATCAATGGTGCTGTCGGGACAATAGGCGTTGCAAAGACCGCAACGGGTGCAATGGCTCAAATCTATGACCGGACGAAGGGTGCGCCATAGACCGGTCCTGACCTCGACGCTGGTCGCCTCGCCATGGATGATGGGCGCGGACCGGCTGGTATCTTCCGATGTCAGCACGATCCAGCGGGGCAGGGCATAGTCTTTCGCCTCATGGGCCGTGCCCTCACCCACCAGGCCTTTCTGCCCGGACATGAGATCATAGGCTTCGAGCGCGGCCGAGCGGCTGTTCTCAACAACATCCGGGCCAAGGGGCGCGAGTTCTTCCGCAATCGCCTTCTCAAGCGCCGCACGGGAAACCACGCCGATCAGGCATGCCGCCGCCGCTGCTGAGCGCACCGCAACAAATTGTCCCGTGCCCTCGATCTCACCCTCCGACACATCGAGAGTGAGAATCTTGCCAGGAAGGTTGAGCCGCTCGCGCCAGGTCTCCGCCGGCTCGCTGCTCGCAATCAAGAGAACGGTGTGTTCGTCAAGCCCGGCGAGCACACCGGCGACAGGCACCGGCACGATGCTGTCATCGGCAACGACCACCAGATCGGGGCGGCGAATGATGCCGCGTTCATGGATCGGTGCATGGGCCGCGCGCACATAGGCAAAGATCGGCGCCCCGCGGCGTTCCGCACCGTAGCGTGGGGCATCCTGGACCTCATAGCCTTCCCGGAACAACGCCGTGCCGAGGACACGGCTTGCCGTCTTCAGGCCTTGTCCGCCACGGCCGTGAAAGCGAATGCGATACATGTCCGAGCTCCTTGCGCTCTTCCAGACCGCCCCCCTAGAACAATGACCACCGCTTAGTGCTCATGGCGTTCTTGACGCGCTCCATGGCGATGTCTTGGGCGGCATCGCGGGGTGGTTTTTGTGTCGATCCCGCCCATTCCAGAACCTCTTCAGTGTTGCGCCTTACGATTTTCTCGATCGCTTGCAAGACTTCGGTTTCGGTTTCGTTGGAATATTCCATGGCGGCACAGATGACGCCGCCGGAGTTGGCAATCACATCGGGGACGGACAGCACACCCCTTTCGTGCAGACGCTGCTCCGCCCCGTAGGTTGCGGGAATGTTGGCGCCCTGAACAACAAGCTTGGTATCCAGGCGATCAACATTGCCTTCATTGAGCACATCGTGCCGCGCCGCCGGAATCCAGATATCGCAAGGGATATCGATCACCGCTTCGACAGCGCTTTTCTTTCCATCCGCGTAATCGGCGACACTCTTGCCGGTAAGTTTGAGCTCCATCAGCGCCTCGATATCGAGGCCATCGGGGTTGTGAATGGTGCCCCGCGAATCGCACGCGCCCACCAGCACCGTCCCCTTGGCGGCAAGAAAGCGTGCGGCATGCTTGCCGACCGCACCGAAACCCTGGACCACCACCCGTGCCCCCTCGAGCCCGAACCCCGCATGGCCACAGGCGACTTCGGCAGCGTGGAAGACACCCCAGCCGGTGGCGCCGATCTCATCAAGGGGGATGCCCCCGATTTCCCGGGGCAGGCCAACGGAACGGCCGATCTCATCCTTGACCCAGGCCATGCAGATTTCATTGGTGCCCATATCGGGACCGAAGATGTAGTCCTTAATGTCGCCAAGGGCAGCGGCAAAACCGCGGATCATCCGCTCTTTGCGCTCGACCGGCATCTTTGGGTCGCCGAATATTACCGACTTGCCGCCGCCATGGCGTAGACCCGCCAGGGCATTCTTAAAGGTCATGGCGCGGGCAAGGCGGAAACATTCGTCGAGCGAGACGTCTTCGGCCATACGCAAACCACCGATCGAAGGCCCCGCGGCCACGTTGTCCACCACCAAGATACCCTTGAGGCCGATCTCCGGCATGTTGACATGGACAATCTTGGCGGGGCCAAACTCGTCGCCGAAGGCGAATGGATCCGTCACGTCCTTGTCTCCCCTTGGGTTCACGGATGGTGCTAAAAGGATAATAGGACAAAAAGCAGAGGGTGCGAAGACCAACCAATCGGCAAGCTCGGATGACTGAGGCTTCATCTTCACCGCATGCACGGCAGAACGGTTCTGATTCTGTCACGTCGATCAGGATCAAGAGGGGGCTGGACATCCCCATCGCCGGGGCGCCCGCCTTGATGATCACGGACGGCGCAGCGGTTTCGTCCGTCGCGTTGCTTGGCATCGACCATACTGGCCTCAGCCCATCGATGTGTGTGGAAGAGGGCGAGACCGTCAAACTGGGCCAACCCCTGTTCGTGGACCGGAAATGCCCCGAAATCGTCTTCACCTCCCCCGGATGCGGAACCGTCAAGGCGATCAACCGGGGGGCAAGGCGTGCCCTGCAGTCGGTCGTTGTCGAGCTTTCCGGAGACGACCAGGAGACATTCAACGCCTGGTCCGTGGACCGGCTCCCCCATCTCAGGCGCGACCAGGTCACCGAGACCCTGCTTGCGTCCGGGTTGTGGACGGCGTTGCGAACGCGGCCCTACGGCAAGGTGCCGGACCCCAAGACAACACCATCGTCGGTCTTCGTGACCGCCATGGACAGCAACCCGCTGGCGGCCAGGCCCGAAATTGTCATCGCCGCCCGCCGGCAGGATTTCGCCAACGGCCTTGACGTGGTTTCGCACCTGACCACGGGCCACGTCTTCGTCTGCCAGGCGCCGGGGGCGGACATGGCGAAGCCAAAGGCGGAGACCGTCCGGAACGTGGTCTTCTCCGGCCCCCATCCGTCAGGACTGGCCGGCACCCACATCCACTATTTGAATCCCGCCGGCGCCAACAACACGGTCTGGCATATCGGCTATCAGGATGTCATTGCCATCGGCAGGTTGTTCACTTCGGGCAAACTCGATATGGAGCGCGTCGTTGCCCTGGCCGGACCCGGGGTGAAACGGCCGCGGCTGGTGCGCACCCGCCTTGGCGCCAGCACCGATGATCTGACCCGCGGGGAATTAGAGGACGCGGAGTGCCGGATCGTATCCGGTTCGGTGCTGGCCGGCCATCACGCCCAAGGCGCCGTGGCCTATCTTGGCCGCTTCCACAATCAACTCACCGTCATCGGGGATGGCAGGGCCGAACAGCCGCCAAGCCGGGTCTTTCCGCGATGGCGGACGGCATTTTCCGCCTATGGCCTTGGCATGAAAGACCTGGGCAAGGGTGGGACATTCGCCCCGACGACGGAACGCCACGGCGCCCCCACGGCGTTGGTGCCCCTTGGCGGGTTTGAGCGGGTCATGCCGCTCGACATCCTGCCGACGCAATTGATCCGGGCGCTGCTGGTGGGAGACACCGACATGGCGCAGGCGCTGGGCTGCCTTGAGCTGGACGAAGAGGATATGGCGCTCTGCAGCTTCGTCTGCCCCAGCAAACGCGATTACGGGCCATTGCTTAAGGCGTGCCTCGAACGGATCGAGAAGGAAGGATGATGCCGGACCTCCGGGCTCAGCTGGGGCGGTTGGCAATGCCCTTCGCAAGAAAGCGCGCGGCCCAGGGCCCGGCCGCCGTCACCACCGGCGCGCCCCACATCCGCGATGCCATGAGCGTCGGCCACGCCATGAACCATGTGGTGGTGGCACTGATCCCCTGTATCCTGATGGCACTGTTCAATTCTGGCTATCAGGCCAACCTCGCCATGGCGGAACTCGGTGCCCAGATGGCACCGGGCTGGCGCGGCGCCGTTCTCCACGGATTCGGCATCGGGTACGACCCGACGAGTCTTTTGGCCAATTTGTGGCACGGCGCCCTTTACTATGTGCCGATTCTGGCCGTGACATGGGTCGTGGGCGGACTGTGGGAACAGCTGTTCGCCACTGTCCGCGGGCGCGAGAGAGGCCCCGGCCTCAAGGTCATCGCGCTTCTGTTTTCCCTCAGCCTGCCGCCTTCGATCCCGTTGTGGCAGGTGGCGCTGGGCATATCCTTCGGCATTGTTATCGCCAAGGAAGTGTTCGGGGGGACCGGCAAGAATTTCCTCAACCCGGCACTGGCGGGGCTGGCATTCCTATATGCCACCTATCCCCAGCAGATGACCGGTGAGATCACTTGGGCGGCGATGCTCAGCATCACCGCGGGCGGCGGCGCCGAGGCGGTCTCCTGGGCAGGGGCGAGTTGGATGCGGTCTTTCCTCGGCGCGGAGCCGGGCACCTTCGGCACGACCTCGACCCTGGCATGCCTGTTGGGCGCCGCGTACCTGATCCTAAAGGGGGTGGCATCGATGCGCGTCATGGCCGGCGTATTTTTTGGCATGATCGTGGCCGTGCTGCTGTTCAACAATTTGGCGGGAGATGCCTTCGCCTTCGCCAACCTGCCCTGGCATTGGCACCTGACATTGGGGAGTTTCGCCTTCGGCATGGTCTTTCTCGCCACCGACCCGGTGACCGCGGCGGGGACCAACATGGGCCGGTGGGTCTACGGCATCCTGATCGGTGGCCTGGTGGTCTTGATCCGGGTGGCGAACGTGGCCCATCCGGACGGCGTGATGTTCGCGATTCTCCTCGGCAACATCATCGCGCCCCTGATCGACTATGTGGTCATGGGCGCCAATATCAGAAGAAGGGCGCGTCGCCATGCCAAATAGTGCAGGCGGCAATCCAGACCCGAGCGGTGGCGGTTGGCTGAGGAAGTTCTTCGATATGCCCAATGACAGCGCGCTCAAGACGGTGATCGTCACCCTTGTGGTGTGCCTTGCCGGGTCAATCCTGGTTGCGGGATCTGCGGTGCTGCTCAAGCCGCTCCACGATGCAAATAAGGCGCGCGAACGCCAGGCGCGCATGGCCGAGATTATCGCCCAGCTGCCCGGCATCGGAGAGCGCTTCGGTGCCGATGAATCTGTCAGTGTGGAAGCGCGGGTCGTCGACCTGGCCAGCGGGCTTTATGTGCCCTCCATGGACGCAACGCGTTTCAAGCCGCGCCGCGCGGCTAAGGATCCCAAACAAAGTGTCGCGATAGCCGCGAAATACGATTTTGCCAAGATCAAGCGACGCGCCCGGTTCGCCGTGGTTTATCTTGTCCGCCGCCAAGGCCGGCTCGAACAAGTCATCCTTCCCATCTATGGCCGGGGCTATGGCTCCATGCTCTACGGCTATCTCGGGCTCTCGGGCGATGTTCGCACCGTGGCCGGCCTCAGTTTCTACGAACATGGCGAAACGCCGGGGATTGGCGCCCTGGTCGATTCCCCCGCATGGCGCAACCAGTGGCGGGGCAAACAGGTCTGGGACCCAGCTGGCAAGCTCCGGCTCGGTGTCGCCGAGGGCAAGGTGGCCCCGGACTCATCCGATGCGCCTTACAAGGTCGATGGCATGACCGGTGCGACCTGGACAAGCCGGGGCGTGACCAATCTGTTGCGCTTCTGGCTCGGTAACGATGGCTTCGGGCCCTTCCTCAAGACCCTTCGCGGCCAAGGAGGCTGAAGATGGATAGACCATTGATCAAGGCCTTTCTCAATCCGCTGGTGAACGAAAACCCGATCGCACTGCAGATCCTTGGCCTGTGCTCGGCGCTGGCGGTCACCAAGACCCTGGCGACAGCGTTGATCATGTCGGCGGCGGTGATTGCGGTGATCACGCTCTCGAATGCCTCGATCAGCCTGATCCGCCGGCACATGCCGCGCCATGTCCGCTTGATCCTGCAGATTACCATCATCGCCTCGCTGGTCATCGTCGTGGATCAGGTCCTGAAAGCCTACGCCTACGAATTGAGCAAGCAGCTTTCGGTGTTCGTCGGCCTCATCGTCACCAATTGCATCATTCTGGGCCGAGCCGAGGCCTACGCCATGAAGCACAATGTCCGCCTCAGCGTCATGGATGGCCTGGGCAATGGGCTGGGCTATAGCTGGATCCTTATCCTGGTTGGCTCGGTGCGGGAGCTATTGGGTGCTGGGACCCTGCTCGGCGTCGAGATTCTGAAGACCATTGCGGCGGGCGGCTGGTACCAGCCCGCTGCGCTGATGCTGTTGCCGCCGAGCGCGTTCTTCCTGATTGGGTTCCTGATCTGGGGGCTTAGGACCTGGCGGACCGAGCAGGTTGAGCGCAGCGAATACCGGATCATCACCGCCCGTGAAGCTGGAGGCGCGCCATGACCGGCTATCCGGGCCTGTTCATCCAGGCGGCCTTCGTCGAAAATTTGGCGCTCTCCTTCTTTCTCGGCATGTGCATGTTCCTTGCCGTCTCCAAGCGGGTGGAAACGGCGATCGGGCTAGGCCTCGCGGTGCTTGTGGTGCAGACCATCACGGTACCGCTCAACAACCTGATCTACGGCTATCTATTGAAGGAAGGCGCCCTGGCGTGGGCCGGGATGCCGGGGATCGATCTCAGCTTCCTGGCGCTGATCAGTTTCATCGGCGTCATCGCGGCCATGGTCCAGATCCTGGAAATGGTTCTCGAGCGGTATTTCCCCGTGCTTTACCAGGGCCTCGGGATCTTCCTGCCGCTGGTGACGGTCAACTGCGCCATCCTCGGCGGTTCGCTGTTCATGGTCGAGCGCAATTACGGCTTCGGGGAAAGCGTGGTCTATGGCATCGGCTCCGGTTTCGGATGGGCGCTGGCCATCACCGCATTGGCGGGCATCCGCGAGAAGCTGAAATACAGCGATGTTCCCGACGGATTGCAGGGCATGGGGATCACCTTCATCGTCGTCGGGCTGATTTCACTCGGCTTCATGGCCTTTTCCGGTATCCAACTCGGATGAGGCGCGGTGGTGTGAAGGGACGAGATGATTGAGATTGGTCTCGGCGTTACGCTGTTCACCGGCATCATCCTGTGCCTGGTGTTGGTGATCCTGGCCGCGCGATCACGGCTGGTCGCCACCGGAGAGGTCGCCATCACCATCAATGATGGCAGCACCATCAAGACAAGGGCCGGTGACAGGCTGCTCAGAACCCTGGCGGAGGCGGGGATCCATTTGCCCGCAGCCTGCGGAGGGGTTGGCACCTGCGGTCAGTGCCGTCTCCAAGTCCTGGAGGGCGGGGGCGCCATGCTGCCCACCGAAACGGCACGGATTACCAAACGCGAGGCGGCGGCGGGAACCCGGCTCGCCTGTCAGGTGACGGTCAAGCAGGACATGGCGGTGCGGGTGCCAGAGGAGGTGTTCGGAGTCAAACAGTGGGAATGCACCGTGCGTTCGAACGCAAATGTCGCGACCTTGATCAAAGAACTGGTGGTGGACCTGCCGCCGGGCGAAACCATTGATTTCCGTGCCGGCAGCTACGTCCAGATCCATTGCCCCCCCTACCAGGCAAATTTCGCCGATTTCGATGTTGAGCCCGAATTCCGCAACGAGTGGGACCGCTTCGATCTGTGGCGGTATCACGCGGGAACCACAAGGGCAACGACGCGGGCCTATTCATTGGCGAACTACCCGGAAGAGAACACCATCATCATGGCCGTGGTCAGGATCGCCATTCCGCCGCCCGGTGTGGCCGAGACCGTGCCGCCGGGGGTGGTGTCGTCCTACATTTTCAACCTGAAACCCGGCGACAAGGTGTCGGTCTCCGGGTCATTCGGATTTTTCTTCGCCCGCGAGAGCGAGGCCGAGATGATTTTTGTCGGCGGCGGTGCCGGCATGGCGCCAATGCGTTCTCACATCTTCGACCAATTGGCGCATGTGAAGTCACAACGCAAGATTTCCTTCTGGTACGGCGCGAGAAGCCGGCGTGAGCTTTTCTATGTGGAGGATTTCGACCGCTTGCAACAACAGCACGACAACTTCCAATGGGTCATCGCCCTGTCTGAGCCGCAGCCCGAGGACAATTGGCA
>CBDUSV010000114.1:0-8429 GCA_965369885.1 uncultured bacterium | reverse complement strand
TTGGCAATTTCCCAAGCGACCTGTGCAGGTTTATTCGGCATGCCGCCGCGGCGGCGCGTCGGCTGTGGAGCCAATCGCGTCCACAACACCATCCCGTCGGGCCCAGGTTCACCCGACGCCACGCCGAGCTTGAACAAACCGGTTTTCCCGGGGTCTGCCTGAGCTGACGCCTTGTCCCAGAACACTGAAAATAGCAGCGCTTGGGCGCCAAACTTGCTCGCAAAAGCTAACAGCCCGCGGCGAGACATAATTCTCATGGCTGGTTCCCCCAAGACTCTTAAATACGGACAACCATAGATTCTTAATTCATGATTCTAGTCAATGGATTTTCTTATGGAGTTAATGCCAGGTTTTTAAACCGAGACGCCACCAAAAGCTCATGACACTGGCGCGGCGGGAGCGGAGCGGGTAATCTCGCCGCGCCCGGGCCACCTCGCGCCCAGTCCCAGTCCAAATACAACTTTCGGAACATCTGATGTCGTTTGTTGAGACCATCGCCGGACTGATCATGTTGCTGTTCGGCGCCGAGTTTCTGGTGCGCGGCGCCGTCGCCCTGGCGCGGCGTCTCAAGGTCTCGCCCATGGTCATCGGCCTCACCATCGTCGCCTACGGCACCACCGCGCCGGAACTGGTGGTCAGTCTCAAGGCGGCGCTGATCGGCGCGCCGGGCATCGCCGTCGGCAATGTGGTCGGCAGCAACATCGCCAACATCCTGTTGATCCTCGGCACCTCGGCGGTGATCTTCCCCATCGTCTGCAAGCCCCGGGGATTGATCCGTGACGGCGCGGTGGTCGGTATCGTCGCCGTATTTTTCGCGCTTCTCGGCCTCGGCGGCGTCATTACGCCGTGGCACGGCATACCCATGCTGGCGGCGCTGGTCGCGTTTTCGGTCTATGCCTTCATCACGGAACGCCGGGGCGGGGCCGCCGCCGAACTCCATGAACGCGAGAGCGCGGAATTCGATGACGTGCCCCAGGCCCTGTGGTTGACATTGCTCTCGATCCTCGGTGGCCTCGCCAGCATTATCTATGGCGCCCAGTTGCTGCTCACGGGCGCCATCGATTTGGCGCGCATGTTCGGCGTGTCCGAAGCGGTCATCGGCCTCACCCTGGTTGCCATCGGCACCTCGTTGCCCGAGCTCGCCACCGCCGTCGTCGCCGCCTACCGGCGCCATTCCGATGTCGCGCTGGGCAATGTGCTCGGCGCCAATATTTACAACATCCTCGGCATCATGGGCGTGGTCTCGGTGATCACCCCGATCACCATCCCGGCCCAGATGATCGCCTTCGATCTGTGGGTGCTGGTGGCGGTGACGGGGGTTCTGCTCACCGCGATCTTCGCCGCCCGCGGCATCAGCCGGCCCTTGGGCATCGGCTTTTTGATGCTTTATGCCTGCTATATCGGGATCGAATATTACGGCGTCGGCGCGGTCGTGCCGGGACTTGGCTAGCCGCCATTGTGATCCGGGCCACCCGGCGCCCTTGAACCCAGCCACTTGAACCCAGCCATAAGTTTGTTCATGCTCGCACCATGACTTCGAACGACCCTCAACCCGCCCCCGGCACGGAACCTGGGACCGCACTTGTCACCGGCGCCGCCCACCGCATCGGCCAGGCCATCGCCTTGGGCCTTGCCGCCGACGGCTGGGCCGTCGCCATCCACTACCACCGCTCCCGTGATGGGGCAAAGAGCCTCGCCGACGACATCAATGCCAAGGGCGGGCGCGCCGTTGCCGTCGCCGCCGATCTCACCGATGAGGGCCAGACCGCGGCGCTGTTGCCCGAGGCCGCCAAGGCTCTGGGTCCGGTTACTTGCCTGGTCAACAACGCCTCGGTGTTCGAAGGCGACGACGCCGCCAGCGCCACCCGCGAAAGCTGGGATCGCCATATGGAGACCAATCTCAGGGCGCCTTTCGTGCTGACCCAGAATTTCGCCAGCCACCTGCCAGGGGAGATGACCGGCAACGTCATCAACCTGCTCGACCAAAGAGTGGCCAACCTGACGCCCCATTTCCTGTCCTATACGCTCTCCAAGTCGGGGCTGTGGACCCTGACCCGGACCCTGGCCCTGGCCCTGGCGCCGCGCATCCGGGTCAATGGCATCGCACCGGGCCCGGTGCTGCCCAGCGCGCGGCAAAGCGCCGAGCAATTCGCCGGCCAATGTGCCGCGACGCCGCTCGGCCGCGCCATCACGCCGGAAGAAATCCACGCCGGGGTGCGCTTCATCCTGTCGGCGCCGGCCATGACCGGCCAGATGCTCGCCCTCGACAGCGGCCAGCATCTCAATTGGTCCGGCGTCAGCGGCAACAGCGCCAAGGAGTGAGCCGGGAGTGAGAATCTGCCGTCACACCCCGCTTCAGGGCACCTCTACAAACCCCTAGGGTGATTGAATAAACAGCGAATTTGGATAGCCAGGCCGGTGCGAGTTGTACACAGTTGCAACTTTGCAACAAGTTGCGAATGAGATTTATGGTTAAAAAAAATTTCAAACCGGCACCTTTGATGTTGACTTTAAAAAAGTATGCAAAATCAAGTGTTTATCTTTATTGCCTATTTTTTGAGCAATTAGGTAATAGTTAAGGAAATCCTAAGGCCGTTCCGCCGACAAAGGAATTTTTCCACAGTCTTATCCACCTGTTTGGTGGATAGTTCCCGGCGCTGATTTTCGCCCTTGTCATGGCGGCGGCGACGGGAAGGTTGCCGAACCGGACCCTGAACCATTGATCCGCCATTGACGGTGATGCCGAGACCGCCAAAATAGTGCCCATGGCCTCACCCATCCCATCCCCGACCACGCCCGCCGCCGCCAACGGCGATGTCGCCAAGCGGGCCGGGGCCGATGTCATCCGGGCGGCGCTCAAGACCCTGCCGCCATCGCCCGGCATCTATCGCCTGATCAATGCCACCGGCGATATGCTTTACATCGGCAAGGCCAAGAATCTGCGCCGCCGGGTCTCCAGTTACGCCCGCCCCGATGGGCTCAGTGTGCGCATGCGCCGGGTGGTCTCCAACACCGCCAAGGTCGAGATCATCACCACCCACACCGAGGCCGAGGCGTTGCTGTTGGAAAGCAACCTGATCAAGCGTGAAAAGCCGCGCTACAACGTTTTGCTGCGCGATGACAAATCCTTTCCCTACATCCTGATCACCGGCGACAATGACTGGCCCCGGATTACCAAGCATCGCGGCGCGCGCAACCGCAAAGGGGAATATTTCGGCCCCTTCGCCTCGGTCGGCGCGGTCAATCAGACCCTGGCGATCCTCCAGCGCGCCTTCCCGCTGCGCTCGTGCTCCGACAGTATTTTCGCCGGCCGCACCCGGCCCTGCCTGCAATACCAGATAAAGAGATGCACCGCGCCCTGCGTCGGCCGCATCAGCCACGGGGATTACGACGCCCTGGTCGCCGAGGTGCACGACTTCCTCTCAGGCCACAGCCGCGACATCCAGCAACGTCTCGGCGAACGCATGGAAAAGGCCAGCCGGGCCCTGGAATACGAGGCCGCGTCGGTCTACCGCGACCGCATCCGGGCGCTGACCCAGATCCAGGCGCGCCAGGACATCAACATCGCCGGGCTCGGCGAGGCCGACGTCATCGCCGCCCATTGCGAGGCCGGCCAGACCTGCATTCAGGTGTTCTTCTTCCGGGCCGGACAGAATTTCGGCAACCGCGCCTATTTCCCGAGCCACGCCAGCCATCTCGAGGCCGCGGAGGTGCTGGAACCGTTCCTCGGGCAATTCTATGCCAGCCATCCGCCGCCGCCCCTGGTCCTGCTCAGCCACCCGGTGGCAAATCAAGGCTTGATCGGCGAAGCCCTCACGTTGCGCGCAGGGCGCAAGGTGCGGCTCAGCCATCCGCGGCGCGGGCCCAAGCGCAACCTGGTGCGCCATGGCCTTGCCAACGCCGAGGCCGCGCTGGGCCGCCATCTCGCCGAGAGCGCCTCGCAGCGGCGCTTGTTGGAGGGCGTGGCCCGGACCTTCGCCCTCGATGCCCCGCCCGGGCGAATCGAGGTCTACGACAACAGCCATATTTCCGGCGCCAATGCCATCGGCGCCATGATCGTCGCCGGTCCCGACGGCCTGGAGAAGAACGCCTACCGCAAATTCTCCATTCGCGGCTCAGCCGAGGTCCGCCCCGGCGACGACTACGCCATGATGCGCGAGGTCCTGAACAGGCGGTTCTCCCGCGCCATCAAGGAAGACCCGGGGCGCGAAACCTGGCCCGATCTGGTGCTGATCGACGGCGGCGCCGGCCATCTTACGGTGGCCGCCGAAGTCATGGCCGAGCTTGGCATCGACGATATCGCCCTTGCCGCCATCGCCAAGGGCCGCGACCGCAACGCCGGCCGCGAAAGGTTCTTCGTCCCCGGCCGTGATCCTTTCACCCTACCCGCCCGCGACCCGGTGCTGTATTTCCTGCAGCGCCTGCGCGACGAGGCCCACCGTTTCGTCATCGGCGGCCACCGGGCCAAGCGCTCAAAGGCCATCGGCACCTCGGTGCTGGACGACATCACCGGCATCGGCGCCAAGCGCAAGAAGGCTCTTCTGCATCATTTCGGATCGGCGCGCACCGTCGCCCAGGCCGGACTCGATGATCTCGAAAAAGTTGGCGGCATCAGCGCAACAGTGGCGAAAAGAATCTATGACCACTTCCATAGTGGTGATTAAGCTGTACAATGGAGACTCCTTTTCCCGACCGCGCCTCCATTGCCGTGACTGCGAATATGGCATGCTAACCACAGTGCCGAACCTGTTGTCGCTTTCACGGATCATCGTGATTCCGCTGCTGGTCGGTGTGATCTGGATTGAAAGCCCGATCGCCAACTGGACCGCTTTCCTCCTGTTCACGGCGGCGTCCCTGACCGATTTCCTCGACGGCTATCTCGCCCGCACCTGGCGCCAGCAAAGCAAGCTGGGCCGCTTTCTCGACCCGGTGGCCGATAAGCTTCTGGTCGCCGCGACCATTCTCATGCTGGTGGCGGCGGGACGGATCTCCGGATTCACCGTGCTGCCGGCCCTGGTCATCCTGTGCCGGGAAATTCTGGTCTCGGGCCTGCGCGAGTTTCTCGCCGATTTGCGGGTCGGCATGCCGGTCAACCGCCTGGCCAAATGGAAAACCACCCTGCAGATGATCGCCATCGGCTTCCTTCTGGTCGGCAATGCCGGCCCGGTGTGGGCGCCGATCCAGGAAATCGGTGAGTACGGCCTGTGGATCGCGGCGGCGCTGACATTGTTCACCGGCTACGATTATCTGCACTCGGGCCTGAAACACATGACCGGCGACGAGCCCACCGTGTCACCCGAGCACCATGACCCGGACCCCAAACCCACCCCCGCCAAGGCCCAACAGACCCCGCCCAGCTAGACCGCCCAGCTAGACCGCAAAGCGGCATCCCGGGGCGGAAATTTCCGGTAAATCGCCCAACGGGATCGTGATAGAGTCGCTGTCGGCTTTATCAAACGGACGGGACGGCATCACCGCCATGAAAATCCTGTATTTCGCCTGGCTGAGGACCAAGATCGGCGTCGCCGAAGAAGACGTGACGCCGCCGGAGACGGTCTCAACGGTGGCCGAGCTGGTCGACTGGCTCAAGGCGCGGGGGCCCGGCCACGCCGAGGCCCTGGCCAATCTTTCGGTGGTGCGCATCGCCGTCAATCAGGAGTTCGCCGGCCCCGACCATGCGGTCGGCCCAGGCGATGAAGTCGCCCTGTTTCCACCGATGACCGGGGGATAGGCTCATGGTCCGGGTGCAACTGGAAGATTTCGACGTCGGCGATGAGATCAATCGCCTAAGTGAAGGCAAAAGCGGCATCGGCGGCATCGTCAGCTTCGTCGGGCTGGTGCGGGACTTCAAGGGCGATGACCGCGTGAGCGGCGAGGCCGTCGGCGCCATGACGCTTGAGCACTACCCGGCGATGACCACCCGCGAGATCGAGCGTGTCGAGACCGAAGCCCGGCAGCGCTGGCGGTTGGAGGATTGCCTGGTCATCCACCGTTACGGCCGCCTCAACCCCGGCGACCGCATCGTCTTGGTGGTGACGGCTGCGGCGCACCGCGGCGATGCCTTCAAGGCCTGCGAGTTCCTGATCGACTGGCTCAAGACCAAGGCGCCGTTCTGGAAACTGGAAGAGACCGAATCCGGAACCGAATGGGTCGAGGCCCGCGCCGCCGACGACGACCGCGCCGCCCGCTGGGCCAAGGACTAGCAGCTCATAAAGGCAAAGCCATTGGCAGACCGCAAGAAACCCAACCTGGTGGCGGCGTTACTCGCGGTGGCGCTGTTCGCCGCGCCGCTGGCGGGCCAAGCCGCCGAAAGCCAGCCGGTGCCGGTGGATCTCGAGCTCGCCTTCGTGGTCGACGCCTCGGGCAGCATCGACGAAGACGAAACCCGACTGCAGCGCCAGGGCTATGCCGGCGCGTTGCTCAATCCGCGGGTCCAGGCGGCGATTTCCCGTGGCATGCTGCGCGCCATCGCCGTCAGCTATATCGAGTTCGCCGGCGACGGCTGCGAACGGCTTTCCGTGCCATGGATGCGCATCGCCAATGCCGCCGAGGCCCGCGACTTCGGAAAACGGGTGCTGGCCGCACCGCTGATGTTCTGCCCCGGCGGCAACGCCATCGGCGACGCCGTCGCCGTGGCCGCGACCTCGATCGACGGCAACCGCTTCGAGGGCACCCGGCGGGTCATCGACGTCTCCGGCGACGGCCCCAACACCACTGGCTTACTTGCGGTCGAATTCGCCCGCGACATGGCGGTGGCCAAGCGCATTACCATCAACGGCCTGGTGATCGAGCGGCCATCGATGCCCGAGCTTGAGCTTTATTACCGCGAGGCGGTGACCGGCGGGCCGGGCTCCTTTGTGATCAAGGCCCAGGACCGCCAATCCTTCGCCAAGGCCATCCTCAAGAAGCTGATCCTGGAAATCGCGGCCCCCACTGCAACATCGCCACGCCGCGCCGCCATGGCCCGGGGAGCCTTGCCATGAGCACCGGGGGCCCAGCCAAGAGAATTGGGGACTTCAGCTACGACATCATCATCCTCGGCGGCGGCGCCGCCGGGCTGGGTGCCGCCCTGGAGATGCCCGACGATGCCCGCATCGCGGTGTTTTCCAAGCGCCGCCTTGACCAGGGCGCCACCAACTGGGCCCAGGGCGGCATCGCCACCGTGCTCGGCGATGCCGATTCCTTCGAATCCCATATCGAAGACACCATCAAGGCCGGCGCCGGATTGTGCGACCCCGAAATCGTCCGCCATGTGGTCGAGAGCGGGCCCAGGGTCATCGCCAAGCTCGAATCCTACGGCATAAGGCTCACCCATGAGGACGGCGCCGGGCCGCTTCATCTCAACCGCGAAGCCGGCCACAGCCACCGCCGCATCGTCCACGCCGCCGACGCCACCGGCCGAGCCGTCCAGGCCTGCCTCGAAGACCAGCTTTCCCAGCGTGGCAATGCCGACATCTTCGAAGACCACATGGCGATCGATTTGGTTGTCCGCCCGGATGGCCCGGGTGTCACCAGTGGCGCCAGTGGCCCGGATGGCGCGCGGCGCTGCGTCGGGGTCTATGCCCTTGACCGCAACCGGGGCCGCATTGATCTGTTCCGCGCCCGGGTCGTCGTGCTGGCCACCGGCGGCGCCAGCAAGGCCTATCTCTATACCTCCAACCCGCCGGGCGCGACCGGCGACGGCATCGCCATGGCGTGGCGCGCCGGATGCCGCATTGCCAACATGGAGTTCACCCAGTTCCACCCGACCTGCCTTTACCACCCCAAGGCCGGGTCCTTCCTCATCACCGAGGCGGTGCGCGGCGAAGGCGGAAAGTTGCTGCTGCCCGACGGATCACGCTTCATGGACCGCTTCGACCCCCAGGCCGAACTCGCGCCCCGCGACATCGTCGCCCGCGCCATCGACTTCGAGATGAAGCGCCACGGCATCGACAATGTCTATCTCGACATCAGCCACAAACCCGCCGATTTCATCCAAAGCCATTTCCCCACCATCCACCGGCGTTGTCTGGAACTCGGCCTCGACATCACCAGAGAGCCCCTGCCGGTGGTGCCCGCGGCCCATTACACCTGCGGCGGCATCATGACCGGCCCGGACGCCCGCACCGATATCGCGGGGCTTTATGCCATCGGCGAGTGCGCCTTCACCGGCCTTCACGGCGCCAACCGGCTGGCGTCGAATTCGCTCTTGGAATGCCTGGTGTTCGCCCAAGCCGCCGGCCGGGACATCTCGGCCACCCTCCATACCATCCCCACCCCCGCCGCGCCGCCGGCGTGGGACGAATCCTGGGTGCGCGAACCCGATGAGGAAATCGTGGTGTCCCACAACTGGGACGAGCTTCGCCGCTTCATGTGGGACTATGTGGGCATCGTGCGCAGCGCCAAGCGGCTCGAGCGCGCCAAACACCGCATCGATCTGCTGATGCGGG
>CBDUSV010000113.1:0-8430 GCA_965369885.1 uncultured bacterium | reverse complement strand
GGGACGCGCAGCCGATGCCGGAAATAAAGACGGTGTTTTCCTTGGCCGCGCCGATGTCGGCGAGGGTGCGCTGAACCGCCTTGAGAATGGCGTAATCGCCGCAGCCGGGACACCAGCGCACCTCCTGGTCGGTGGCGAAGTCCTTGGGGTCAAGCGTTTGCGGTTGTTCGGCGACGGTCATCTTCAACTCTCCAACCGGGAACGGATGGCGGACTGGATCTCGGAGATCTTGAAGGGCTGGCCCGTCACCTTGCTCAGGCATTCCACCGGCAGCAGATATTCACTGCGCAGCACAGTCACCAACTGGCCGGTATTCATTTCCGGCACCAAGACCTGATCGTAGCGCGCGAGCAAATCCCCCAGGTTCTTCGGCAACGGCCATATATAGCGCAGGTGGATGTGGGACACATCCAGCCCTTCGCCGCGCAGGTTGCTGACGGCGCGGCTGATCGGGCCGTAGGTCGAGCCCCAGCCAACCACCGCAAGGCGGCCGGACTCCTCGCCGTCTTCGACGCCCTGGAGCGGAATGTCGTCGGCAATGCCCTTGATCTTGGCGATGCGGATATCGGTCATGCGCTGATGATTATCCGGGTCATAGGAAATATGGCCGGTCTCAAAATCCTTCTCGATGCCGCCGATCCGATGTTCGAGCCCCGGCGTGCCCGGCAGCGGCCACACCCGCGCCAGGGTCTCGTTGTCACGATGGAAAAGATCGAGGCCATCGGCTTCGGTCTTGAATGTCACCGGGAACGGTGCCGGCAAATCCTCATCGCTGGGGATTTGCCACGGTTCGGCGGCATTGGCGATATAGCCGTCGGTCAGGAGCATAACCGGGGTCATGTATTTGGTGGCGAGACGCACGGCTTCGATGGCGACATAGAAGCAATCGCCCGGCGAACGCGCCGCGATCACCACCACCGGGCTATCGGCATTGCGGCCATACACCGCCTGGTGCAAGTCCGACTGCTCGGTCTTGGTCGGCATGCCGGTGGAAGGGCCGGCGCGCTGCGAGTTGATCACGATCAACGGCAATTCGGTGCTGATGGCGAGGCCGATGGCTTCGCCCTTGAGGGCGATGCCCGGGCCCGAGCTCGAGGTCACGCCCAGCGACCCGGCATAGGATGCGCCGATCGCCGAGCACACGGCGGCGATCTCGTCCTCGGCCTGGAAAGTGACCACACCATATTGTTTGAGACCGGCAAGGGTGTGAAGCAACGGCGATGCCGGGGTGATCGGATAGGACCCCAGGAAGACGTTGAGCCCGGCCAAGTTCGCTCCGGTGACGATCCCCCAGGACAAGCCTTCGCCCCCGGTCACCGTGCGGTAGAGACCGGGCGGAATCTCGGCCGGCACGATGGTGAAGCCGCCGGAACCATCCGGCATCTCCATGGTCTCGCCCAGGGCATGACCGGCATTGAGGGCGGCAATATTGGCTTCGGCCAGTTCCGGCCGGCTCACGAATTTCTGATTCAGCCAGTCAATGGTCTGCTTGCGCTTGCGGGCGAACATCCAATAGACCAGCCCAAGGGTCCAGAAGTTCTTGCAGCGCAACGCCTCCTTGCGCGAAAGGCCAGCGCCTTTCACCGCTTCGAGGGTGAGCTTGGTGATATCCAGCTTCAGGGTGCGGTATTCCTTGAGGGTGTCGTCCTCCAGGGGATTGACGTCGTAACCGGCCTTGCGCAGATTCGAATCGGTGAAGGCGCCGGTATCGACAATGACCAAACCGCCGGGTTTCAAGCCCTTGAGCTCGACCATCAAAGCAGCGGGATTCATCGCGATCAGGGCATCCAGGGAATCGCCCGATGTCTTGATCACCCGCGAGCCGAAATTGATCTGGTAGGCCGAGACCCCGAAGGTGGTGCCGAGCGGCGCGCGAATCTCGGCGGGATAGTCCGGGAAGGTGGCCAGGTCATTGCCGGCGAACGCCGTGGTTTCGGTAAACTGTCCGCCGGTGATCTGCATGCCGTCGCCGGAATCGCCGGCGAAACGAACCACCACCGATTCCAATTCACGGCGCAGGGGTTTGGCTGGCTTTTGCGGTTCAGGCGGTTCAGTCGTGCTTACGGACATGGCTTTTCATCAGGAAATTGCAAATTGCTGGGTCGTAAAACGCTGGGTCATTGAAGAGGTCATGGCCTTCCCCGCCGATCGACAAAAAAGGCGGCCAATCGCCGACCCCAAATCCTTTCCCTGGGCCCCGACAGCGGGCCCGGTTGCCGGGAAGTCCTTCTATATCCGTTCGTATCCGCTTGTCCAGGTCCGATAAGGGCCTCGCCGTCAACCGCCGAGGAGCCCTCAACCCGCATTCAAGAATTGATCGCCATTACTTTATCACCCGCGGCACGGAATTGCCAAGCAGACAGCGCCGAATAGGCCGTAAAACCGCTGTCCGGCGGTGCAAAACAAGGCCTTAATATAGGTAGGATACGGCCTTGGTTTGTCAATAACGCGATTTCAAATGTTCGTGATGACGGCTGGGCTTGGCGGCGGGGCCGCGCCCGCACTGGGCGCCCGGCCGGGAGCCGGATGATCCCTGATGATCAGAGCAAATTAGATCGCGGCCAAGACAGCGACGGGGGACTCGATCAGGGCGCTGATTCCCCACAGGGCGAGGAACAGAAATATGAGGGCTCGGAGAAGCATCTTCCTGACACTTTGGGCGTTGACATTCAGTTCAAGAATTGTAGCGCCAAAGTCTTAATTTTCGGTTTGAACCACGCATATTTCTGCGCCTCAAATTCGCGCCGGGAATTGCAACCAACGCGCACGGCCCGCACCGGTTGCCCCGCCCCCCCCGCAACTGGTAATTTACATAAGCGCTTGACGGCGTTCGAATGTGGCTGTGCGCGAAGCCCTGATCACGGGGGAGGTGAGGATGGTGAAACACAATTTTCCGGTCTTCGACGGCGACGGCCATGTGGTCGAGGACGACGACGAGCTGAGCCAGCATTTCGAGGGCGCCTATAAGGGCGGCAAACGGGTCAAGCCCTTCAGTATCTTTCCCGGCCTCGACGGCTGGTCGCGCGGGCCGATGCTGCTGAAGGAGGATTCCAACCGCAAATACTGGCATACCAGCGCCGAAATCTGGGCCGAATGCTTAGACGAGATCGGCGCCGAGGGCACCGTGCTCTACCCCACCGCGGCGCTCGCCCATGGGCTGATGCGGGACATCCCTTTCGCCATCGCCACCGCCACCGCCTACAACAACTGGCTGGAGGAGCGCTACACCAAGCTGGACGACCGGCTTTATGGCGTCGGCGTCATCGCGGTCCAGGACCCGGCCGCCGCCGCCACCGAGCTCAAGCGCGCCGCCACCGAGCGCAAGCATTTCTGCGCCATGGTGCTGCCGTCGGCGACCTCGACCGGGCGTTCCTACGGCGATGAGTTCTTCTGGCCGATCTTTGAGGAGGCCGAGCGCCAGGACATGGCCCTGGCGATCCACGGCGCGCCCAGCGAAGGCTTCGGCTTCGACCATTTCAAGCGCTATATCTCGTCCCATGCCCTCGAGCATCCGATCCCGCTGTTCATCCACCTCGCCGATATGATGTTTTCCGGCGTGTTCGATGCCTTCCCCAAGCTGCGCTTCGCCTTCCTCGAGGCCGGCTGTTCCTGGGTGCCGTTCATGATGGACCGGCTGGATTATGAATATGATTCGATCCACGGCGCCCAGGTGCGCAAGACCATGAAGAAGAGGCCCTCGGACTATTTCCGCGACAGCGAAAACATATGGGTTTCCATGGAGTTGGGCGAAATGTCGCTCAAATATGTCATCGACATGATCGGCTCGGAGCGCATCATCTATGCCTCCGACTACCCCCATGAGCCCACCTTAGAGGACCTCACCACCGAGCTTCCCGCCTTCCTGTCCGACCCCGAATATAGCGACGAGGTCAAGGCCAACCTGGTCTACAACAACGCCAAGACCCTGTACCGGATCCCCTGATCAGGCTTTGACGAGCAGGTCCCAACCCCATGGCCACCAACGTCACCCTGATGGTCCCGGCCCATTCCGACATCGCCGATGACGGCTTTCGGCGCGACTTCCCCGAATTCAACTTCCGCAAGGTGGCATCGGTGGAGGAACTGGCCGCCGCCATGGCCGACACCGAAATCCTCATCACCAACACCTCGGCCTTTTACCGCGCCGATGTCGCCGCCGCCGTCAACGCCAATCGCGGCAAGCTCAAGTGGATCCAGTTCACCACTTCGGGCGTCGACATGGAGGCGCGCCGGAACCTGCCGCCCGGCGTGCTGATCACCAATGCCCGTGGGCTGCGCGCCGACATCCTCGCCGCCCATGCCATGGCGTTGATGCTGGGGGTGATGCGTGGGTTCCGCCAGTTCGAGGACCACCGCGAGCGGGCCGAATGGGCGCGCGAGGCGATGTGCGACGTGGTCCAGGGCCCCGCCGGCAGGACCATGGTGATCGCCGGGCTGAGCGCCACCGGCCATGAGGTCGCGCGCAAGGCCAAGGCCTTCGGCATGGAGGTCATCGGGGTCTCGCGCCGGGGCCAGGCCAATGAATTCATCGACCGGGTGGTGGGCCGCGACCGCTTGCTTGAGGTCCTCGCCTTGGCCGACGTTGTCATGCTGACCATGACCCTGGACGATGAGACCCACCATTTCCTCGACGCCAAGGGCTTTGCCGCCATGAAGCCGACGGCGATCGTGATCAATCCCGCCCGCGGCCCGCTGATCGACGAAGCCGCCCTGATCGCGGCGCTGGAGCAGGGGCGCATCTTCGGCGCCGGGCTCGACGTCACCGAGACCGAGCCTTTGGCGCCATCGAGCCCGCTGTGGGGCATGAACAACGTCCTGATCTCGCCCCATATCGGCGGTCACGGTGATCTCGCCCAGAAACAGCGCTTGACCGAGATCGTGGGCGGCAATCTCAGCCGATATCTCGATGGCGATGAGCTCAACAATCTGGTCGAGGTCGGGGAGAATGGTGGAGATAGCTGACCCGGAGGCGATCTCGAGGCCCCTCCATGCTCTGCTCGGCCGGGTCCGCGCCTGCCGTCTGTGCGCCGAACACCTGCCCCTGGGCCCGCGTCCGGTGCTGCGCGGCGGGGCCACGGCACGCATTCTCATCATCGGCCAGGCGCCGGGAACCAAGGTCCACGCCAGCGGCATCCCGTGGGACGACCCGTCGGGCGAGCGGCTGCGCCAATGGATGGCGGTGGGCCGGGATATCTTCTACGACCAAAGCCGCATCGCCATCATGCCCATGGGGTTTTGCTATCCCGGACGGCTGGCCAAGGGCGGCGACGCACCGCCGCGCCCGGAATGCGCCCCGGCCTGGCATGGCGAAATCCGCGCCCATTTGCCCGCGATCGAACTCACATTGCTGGCCGGCGCACATGCCCAGGCATACTACCTCCATGACGGACGCCCCCGTTCGATGACCGAGACGGTGCGGAATTTCCGCGAATTTGGGCCCGAATTCATCCCCCTGCCCCATCCCAGTTGGCGCAACACCGCCTGGCTTGGGCGCAATTCCTGGTTCGAGGCCGAGGTGGTGGCGGAGTTGCGCGCGCGCGTCCTGGCCCTAGTATAGATTTGTGACGGTGTAGATTATGACGGCTTGGCCGGCGCCCGGACCGGTGACGGGCACGGGTAAGCCAGCCAGGGCAGGCCCATGCGGTGGCCGGTCTGGGTGGCTTGCTTGCAATTGGCGTCGGGGCGATAGGTCTTGCAGCCCGAGCCTTCATGGCGCCAGCGCCGGATGATGCCGCCCTTATCGAGGGTAAACCGGGTATTGCACCAGCTGTAGATGCCGGGATTGTAATAGGCCAGTTCCTTGCCGCCGGCGGGCTTTTCCTTAAGCGTCAGAAAACGGCTTTCCGTCGGCTTGCCCCAGGTCCGCACCAGTTGGCTCTCGTCATGGCCGATCCAGGCGTCGAGCAGCTTCTCATATTGCTCTGTGCTGGCCGGCGAGCCGACGCAGCCCGCCAGCACCATGGCGGCCAAGAACACCATACTTGTCTTTACAGCGGCCATATCCACAACAGCATGGGCACACCGATGAGAAGAATCAAGATTTCCAGCGGCAGGCCCATGCGCCAATAATCACCGAAATGATAGCCCCCGGGGCCGAGGATCAGGGTGTTGTTCTGGTGGCCGATGGGGGTGAGAAAGGCGCAGGACGCGCCGACCGCCACCGCCATCAGGAAACAGTCCGGATTGACCCCCAATTGCTGAGCCATGCCCATGGCGATCGGCGCCATGACCACGGCGGTGGCGGCGTTGTTCAGGATATCCGACAGCGTCATGGTGACGACCATCAACAGCACCAACAGGAACACCGGGCCGAATCCCGACGCCACATTGACCAGGGCGGCGGCGATCAAGCCGGTGGTGCCGGTGGCGTTAAGGGCGGCGCCGATCGGGATCATGGCGCCCAGCAGGACCACCACCGGCCAGTCGACGCTGGTATAGATATCGCGCGGCGGCACGATGTTGAGCACCACCATCACCACCGCCGCCAGGGCCAGGGCGACGGGAAGGCTCAACAAGCCCAAGGTGGCGCCCACCACGGCGGCGGCAAACACAGCGATCGAGATCAAGGCCGATTGCGGATCGCCGCTTTGCAGGCGCCGCTCCGGCAGAGGCAGGCAGCCGAAATTGATCATAAGCTCGGCGACGCGCTCGGCATCGCCCTGCAACAGCAGCACATCACCGGGCTGGAAGCGGAAGGTCTTGAGGCGGCCGCGAAACGGCCGGCCCTGGCGCGACACCGCCAACAGATTGACATTGCGCCGGCCCTGCAGGCGCAAGGCCTCGGGGGTGCGCCCGGCCATGGAGGAACTGGGCGCCACCACCGCCTCCATCATGATGACGTCGTCGCCACCGAGAAAACGGGCGCGGTCCTTGGCGCCGCCGACCCGCTTGAGATCGAGGGTCGCCAGCACCTTGCCCAGGGCGTCGGGCGGCGATTCGATGGTCAGCACATCGCCGGCCCGAACCTTTTCCCGCCGCCGTGCGGTGGCAAGGGCGCTTTTGTCGCGGATCAACTCCAGGATGACCGCATCATGGGCCTCGGCGGCATCGCCAAGCTCGGCCAGGGTCTGGCCGATGGCGGCGCTGCCCTTGGGCACCTGGGCCTCGCTGACATAGTCCTCGATCTCGAACAGATCGCGGGCCGAGAGCTTGGCGCGCCGGGACTTGGGGATCAGACGCCATCCGATAGTGGCGACGAACAGGATGCCGCCGATGGCGATGGCGCCACCCACCGGCGTGAAATCGAACATCGAGAAGGGCGCGCCGGCGGTCTCGGCGCGGAAGGTGGCGATGATGATGTTGGGCGGCGTGCCGATCAGGGTGACGAGGCCGCCCAGGATCGAGCCGAACGACAGCGGCATCAGGATCGTCGCCGGCGCGCGTTTGGACTTCGCCGCCGACTGCAGGGCCACCGGCATCAGAAGCGCCAGGGCGCCGACATTGTTCATCACCGCCGACAGCGCCCCGGCGATGCCCGCCAGCATGCCGACATGGCGGCTCGGCGAGGAAACCGGCGGCACCAGGTTTCGCGCCACCAGATCGACGGCGCCGGAATTGACCAGCGCCCGGCTGAGGATCAGGACGCAGGCCACCGTCACCGTGGCGGGATGGCCGAAACCGAGAAAGGCCTCGGCCGGCGGCACCATGCCGGCGACCGTGGCGACCAGCAGGGCAAGGAAGGCGACCACGTCATAGCGCCACTTGCCCCAGACGAAGAGGGCGAAGATGGCGGCCAGAAGGCCGAGGAGAAAGGCTTGCTCAAACGTCATGGTGATCCTGACATGGGGACGCAACATGGGGTCGAATTCGGCCGCCAATCTAGCATGGGTCGGGCCTGGGACAAGGCCAAGCCCGGAACCTCCCCCTT
Organism: uncultured bacterium; assembly: GCA_965369885.1. Taxonomy (GTDB): domain Bacteria; phylum Pseudomonadota; class Alphaproteobacteria; order SMXQ01; family SMXQ01; genus JAZFWG01. Next base: position 563 of record CBDUSV010000113.1, on the reverse strand, counting down.
GCGCCGCCACCGCGCCGGACATAGGCTATGGCGGGGATGGCTTAAGAGAAAAAAGAAAGCTCATGAGAAACCTGCAACTGCCCGGCCGCTCACCGGTCCACGGAATGGGTGGCATGGCCGCAACCTCCCAACCACTGGCGAGCCTGGCCGCCATAAATATGCTGCAAGCCGGCGGCAATGCTGTTGACGCCGCCATCTGCGCCTGCGCCGTGCAATGTGTCATCGAGCCCCAGTCCACCGGCATCGGCGGCGATTGTTTCGCCCTGATCTCACCCGAGGGCAGTACCGAGCCCATCGCCTACAACGGCTCGGGCCGGGCGCCGGCGGCGGCGACGGCCAAGTGGTACGCAGAGCATGGAATCCAGGAAATCGATTCCCACACCCCCCATGCGGTCACCGTGCCCGGCGCCATCGATGCCTGGGCGCGGCTGGTGGCGGACCATGGCCGCAAAGACCTGGGCGAGGTGTTGCAGCCCGCCATCGCCTTCGCCCGCGACGGCTTCGCGGTGTCGTCGCGCATCGCGTCCGACTGGTGGGGCGCCGCCGACACCCTGATGCATGAC
>CBDUSV010000112.1:0-8436 GCA_965369885.1 uncultured bacterium | reverse complement strand
ATCGCGCTGGCCCTGGGGCTGGCTTCGATCCTGGTGGTCCTCATCCTGCCCATGCCCAAATGGCTGCTGGATATCAGCCTCGCCATTTCCATCACGATTTCCGTGCTCATCCTGATGACGGTTCTCTTCATCGAAAAACCGTTGGATTTCAGTAGCTTCCCAACGGTTCTGCTGATCGCGACGATGATCAGACTGTCCCTCAACCTGGCCTCCACCCGGCTCATCCTGTCCCATGGCCATGAAGGAGGGAACGCCGCCGGCAAGGTCATTGAAGCCTTCGGCCATTTCGTCATGGGCGGCAACTTCGTCATCGGACTGATTGTCTTCATCATCTTGGTTATCGTGAACTTCGTGGTCATCACCAAGGGTTCCGGCCGCATCGCCGAGGTCGCCGCGCGGTTCAGCCTCGACGCCATGCCCGGCAAGCAAATGGCGATCGACGCCGATCTGTCGGCGGGATTGATCGAAGAGGCCGAGGCCCGTAGCAGACGCAAGCAGCTCGAGGATGAAAGCACCTTCTTCGGCTCGATGGACGGCGCCGCCAAGTTCGTCCGCGGCGACGCCATCGCCGGGCTTCTGATCACCTTCATCAACATCGTCGGCGGCATCATCATCGGCGTGGTCCAGAAGGATCTGACCATTGGCCAGGCAACCGACGCCTACACATTGCTGACGGTAGGTGACGGCCTGGTCACCCAGATCCCATCGCTGATCGTCTCGACCGCGGCGGGCATGCTGGTGACAAAGGCCGGCATCGCCGGTTCGACCGACAAGGCGGTGTTCCGGCAATTGAGCACTTATCCCGCGGCCTTGGGACTGTCGTCGTTCCTGATGATGTCCCTGTCCCTGCTGCCGGGCATCCCCATGTTACCGTTTATGTTGTTGGCGGTTCTCACCGGTGGGCTGGCCTGGTCTTCCACCGAAAAGCAGCGCCACCAGGAAGCAGAGATCGTCCAAGCCGAGGCCGAGGCGGCGGCGCCACCACTGTTGGAGGAGCCGATATCGTCTGCCCTTCAGCTCGACTATGTGCGTCTCGAGCTCGGTTACGGGCTGCTGCCCTTGATCAGCAACGATACCAGCCAGCGCCTGACCGACCAGATCAAGGCGCTGAGACGCCAGCTGGCGGGCGAAATGGGATTCGTGCTGCCCTCGGTGCGCATCCAGGACAACATGCAGCTTCCGTCCAACAGCTACGTCATCCGCATCAAGGAAATCGAAGCCGGACGCGGCGATCTGCGCCCCAACATGCTCATGGTCATGGACCCCAGGGGCGAAACCATCGCACTGGCCGGAGAGGAAACCGCCGAGCCGACCTTCGGGCTGCCGGCCTTGTGGGTCGAGGAAGGGTTGCGCGAAGAAGCCTCCTTCAAGGGCTATACGGTGGTCGATCCGGCCACCGTGATCACCACCCACATCACCGAAGTGATCAAGGATCAGATGTCCGAATTGTTGTCCTACGCCGAGACCCAGAAGCTTCTCGACGACCTGGAAAAGGATCAGCAGAAACTGATCACCGACATGACCCCCAATCAGATTTCCATCACCGGCATCCAGCGGGTGCTGCAAAGCCTGCTTTCCGAACGGATATCGATCCGCGACCTTCCCACCATCTTGGAAGGTATCGCCGAGGCCTGCAGTTACACCAATGCCCTCAACGCCATTTCCGAACATGTCCGCAGCCGGCTGGCGCGCCAGATCAGTGACGTCAACACCTCTCCCGACGGCTATATCCCCTTGATCCCGCTGTCGCCCGAATGGGAGCAGACCTTTGCCGAGGCCATCATCGGCGAAGGCGATGAAAAGCAATTGTCCCTGGCGCCGAGCCGGCTTCAGGAATTCATCAACACGGTGCGAGAAAATTTCGAACGCCAGGCCATGACCGGCGAGAACCCGGTGCTGCTGACCAGCCCCATGGTCCGCCCCTTCGTGCGCTCGATCATCGAACGTTTCCGCCCCACCACCACCGTGATGTCACAAAACGAAATTCATCCCAAGGCACGGATCAAGACCTTGGGCCAGATTTAGGCTGGAAAGCGCCATGCGCCTCAAGTCGTTCACAGCGCCCGACATCAGCCAAGCCATGGCCATGATTCGCGCCGAGTTGGGCAAGGACGCCATCATCGTCTCGACCCAGATGGAAGCGGCCAATGGCAGTGTTCACGTCACCGCGGCGTTGGAACGCGATGGCGGCGGCCACACCCCCGCTACCGGAGAAACCGCCGCCGGTGAAATCGAGGCCGGCGACATGGATACCCTCGACATCGTCCATGAAACCCTGATGTACCACCATACTCCGGCGCAATTGCTTGAACGGCTGGTAGGCCTGGCACTGAATTTCGGGGCCGAAGATAGCGTTCTCGCCTTGGCCGCGGCGCTCGATGCCGAGATTGGTTTCGCGCCGCTGAACCATTCCCCGGGGGCAAAACCGTGGCTTCTGGTCGGGCCACCGGGGGGTGGCAGGACCGTCTGCGCCGTCAAGCTTGCGGCCCGCGCCTTGCTTTGCGATCAAACGGCGACACTGATCACCACCGATGTCGCCCGCACCGGCGCGGTGGATCAGATCAAGGGATATGCCAAGCTTCTCAAGCTCGGTCTTGATGTCGCGGAAGGCCCCCCTGGCCTGGCCGAGATCATCGCCAGCCGCGGCGGAGACGGCGTCACCGTGATCGACACCACAGGCGTCAATCCGTTCCTCGAAGACGACTTGGAGACATTGTCGCAACTCGCCGAAGCCGCCGGCGCCGAGCCCATCCTGGTGATGGCGGCGGGCGGTGATGCCTCTGACGCGGCGGAAATCGCCGAGGCGTTCTCCCAACTTGGATGCCAACGCCTGATCGTGACCCGGACCGACATGGCCCATCGGCTCGGCGGCATTCTCGCCATCGCCGATACCACCGGTATTCGGCTCGGCAATATCAGTTGCGGGCCCCATATCGGCGACGGGCTAAACCCGATCAATCCGGTGGCGCTGGCGCGGCTGTTGATCGCGCGGCCCCAGCACACCAGCTCAACCCTGCTGAATTCCGAGGCGGCGGCATAATGAATAGCTCAGCGGAAACCATCAGCGCACCGACCACGGCGGGGCTTGGCAATGCCATCGCCGTCAGTTCGGGAAAAGGCGGCGTCGGCAAGACCTGGTTCGCCATCACCCTCGCCCAGGCCCTGGCCAACGCCGGCGAGCGGGTGCTGTTGTTCGATGGTGATCTCGGTTTGGCCAATGTCGACATCCAGATCGGCCTGGCCCCCAAACATGACCTCGGCGGCGTGATCAGCCAGCGCCTGACCATGAAGGATGCCGTCACCCGTTATCCCAGCGGCGGTTTTGACATCATCGCGGGGCAGTCCGGAACCGGGAGCCTAGCCTCGCTACCGGCAAAGCGGCTCATCGGCCTCAGGGACCAGCTGCACGCCCTCGCCACCGGTTACGACCATGTGATCATCGATATCGGCGCCGGCATCGACCGCACCGCCCGCATCATGTCGGCCACCGCCGGCACCTGCCTGGTGCTGACCTCGGATGACCCCACATCGCTGACCGATGCCTATGCCTTTATCAAGGTCATGACGGCCGATCACCCGGACATGAATGTTCAGATCGTCGTCAACATGACGGCGTCGGAACACCTGGGAGAGCGCACCTTCATGACGTTGCGCAAGGCCTGCGAGGCGTTTCTCAAGCTGTCGCCGCCGCTCGCCGGTATCATCCGCCGTGATCCCTGGGTTCAGGACAGCATCCGCAATCAGACGGCGCTGCTGACCCGTCATCCCAACTGCGACGCCGCCGCCGATGTCGAAGCCATCGCCGCCAGACTGATGGAGGCATCATGAGCGACATTGCCCTTCCCCGCGCCTTGCCGGCCTCCGCCGTCCCCGGGACGACGGCGGGATCGACGGCGGCGAACGCGTCGGCAGGGGTCAGCAACCTGCCCAGGGCCCTCGCCAATCTTGCCGTCTCCACCCAGATCGAAGGTGTCGTCACCGAGCGGATTGGCAGGAATGCCGTGTTGGTGCTCACCGACAAGGGCACGCTGACGCTTCATACCGGCCTAGCCCTGAAGCCGGGAAGCACCGTCAAGCTGCAGGTCCAGACCCTGGGCCCGCACATGCGGGTCATCATTCTGGCCATCGACGACAAACCACTCACCGGCGCCGGGCCGGCCGCAAGAGCGGCGGCGGGATCGGCGCCGGCGGCATCCGCGCCGGGAGCATCGGCACCAGGGGGACCGGCGCCAGGAGGATCGGCCACAACCCAGCCAGGGCCACCGCCGGCCGCATCCACGCCGGGGGCCGCGGCCACCAATCCATCCACCACCAGCGCAATATCTAAGGACACCATTACCCCTCAGCCGGGCGCCGGCAATGCCGGGACGGCGCAGGGCGCGCAAATGCCTGGCGCCGCTCCCCCCGGTACCGGATCCGCCGGTGCCGCCGGTGCCGCCGGTGCCGCCATGGCCGGCGGTGCGGCGCACTCGTCAGCGCCTTTGACCAGCGTCAACGGCCCTCTCGCGCCGGGGATGACCGTGGTTGCCACCGTGGTACAGCCAGCCGGCGCCGTGGTCGGGGCTCCTGGTCCCACGATTCAGTTAATGGCGGAGAATTTCACCGCCGCCGGCCGCGAAGCACCGGCGTCATCCACGACGCCATCGGGAACCGGTCCAGCGGCGACGGCGGGGACCGGTCCGGCGGCGACGGCGCCATCATCCAATCTGGCGGAGGGTAGCCGGCTGGTGGTTCGAATCGCGGCCATCGGCGGCGCCGGGTCTTCACCCGCCGCCGTCCCAAACGCGAACGCCGCGGCCTCTTCCGTGACCCCAACCCCATTGCCGGCAACATCGGCGGTGGCGGCAGCCGATGTCCTTACCATCCATGGCGCCGTCTCAAACGCCTCGGCTTCCACCAATACCGCCAACACTTCGCCTTCCGCCGGCAGCACCATGGTCCAGACTCCGCTGGGAGTGGTCAGCCTGCCGACGGCGCAGCCATTGCCCGCGAACACACCGCTGACGCTGGAAATCCTCGGCACCTTCACCGATAGATCCGGACGCGAAGCGATGCCGGGATTGGTGCGTCAACAGACCCTGCACGCGTTCTCGAAGACCTGGCCGGCACTCCGCGAAGCCATCGAAACCGTGCGCCGGGCCGAAGCGGAAACCACCGTCCAGACATTCAGCCAGGCCATCCCGCGGTTGGGCCCGACACTGGCCAACGGCATCTTGTTCTTCATTGCCGCATTGCGCACCGGCAGTGTCCGCGGTTGGCTGGGCGATGGCGCCTCGGGTGCCCTGGAGAGCGCCGGCCGCGGCGATCTGTTGACCCGACTGGGCAACGACTTCGCCCTGCTTGGACGCATCGCCGGCGAGCATCAGGAGAGCGGCTGGCAAACAATGTTGATCCCGGTTTATGACGGCGACAAGCTGCATCAAATCCGCATGTTCATGCGCAAACATGGCCGCCACAATTCAGACGATGGTGAAACCGAATCCCGTTTCGTCATCGAGACGGAACTCAGCCGCCTCGGCCTGATACAATTGGATGGCCTGATCAATAAGACGCAGTTCGACCTTGTCGTCAGCTCAAGGAAGGAACTGCCGGGAACCATCCAAACCGACATCAAGGCAATATTCCAGGACGCCCTGGTCACCGCCGAGCTCGGCGGCAGCATCAAGTTCAAGACCAAGCCCGATTTCGAATTCAGCCACCCCGAAGACATGGCCGAAGGCGTCACCGAACACGGCGTCGGAGTCGTGGTCTAAAATATTCTTTCGCTATGGGATGTTGCGTGGTGCTTAAGTGCGCTGGCGGCGGAACAGATTGAGGCCGGCTTCGTCCATGTCGGCCTGCTGCTGCCGGTCCTCGAGCTTGCGGGCGAGACGCTCGTTGCGGGTTTGGATGAGATCGTATTTCTTGAATTCGCGAAAGGCTTCCGAGACCTCTTCCAGCGCCGTCGCCATGGCGCTTTCCAGCCCCTTGAGCGAGGCGTTGAGTTTTTCCCGGCGGTCGATGACGGCGGTGACATAGGCGCCATATGTGATGGCCTCTTCGGGCTTCGCCGCCGCCAGGCGCTGTTCGCTGGCGACTTCGGCTTCAAGCTCGCGCAGCTTTGCCTGAAAGTTCTCGCGCAAGCACTCCAACTCCGCCACTTTCATCCGTTTCTCATCCAGCTTGTAGCGGTGAAGACGTATGAGTTGCGCCAGGCCCTTCATTCGCCGCCCTCAAGAATTTCACGCAGCGCCGTGTAGCCGCTGGCGAAGTCAGCACGGTCATTGCGGTCCTGGGACAGGAAGGCTTCCAATTCCGGATAGTATTTGATGGCGGTGTCGGTGTTCTCGTCACTGCCGGGACGGTAAGCGCCAAGGCGAATCAGTTCCGCCATATTTTCGTAATCGGCCAGCAGCCGGCGGGCATTGACGACGATTTTGTTTTCATCGTCCGAATTGCAGTCGGGCATGGCGCGCGACAGGCTGCGCAGAACATCGATCGCCGGGAAGCGGCCGCGTTCGGCAATGGTCCGGTCGAGCACGATATGGCCATCGAGAATGCCCCTGAGCGCGTCGGCGATCGGCTCGTTATGATCGTCGCCTTCGACCAGCACCGAGAACAAGCCGGTGATGGTGCCTTTGCCGCTGCCGGGGCCTGCGCGCTCCATTAATTTCGGCATCTCGGAAAACACCGTCGGGGTATAACCCTTGCTCGTCGGCGGCTCTCCCGCGGCCAGGCCAATTTCACGCTGGGCCATGGCAAAACGGGTGACACTGTCCATCAGGCACAGCACGTCCTTGTCGAGGTCACGGAAATACTCCGCCAGCGACATGGTCAAATAGGCGGCCTGGCGGCGCATCATCGGCGGTTCGTCTGAGGTGGCGACGATGACGATGCTCTTGGCCAGCCCATCGGCGCCAAGATTGTCCTCGATGAACTCCTGGACTTCGCGGCTGCGCTCGCCGATCAGCCCGATGATATTGACGTCCGCGGTGGTATAGCGGGCCATCATGCCCAGCAACACGGACTTGCCGACACCGGACGCGGAGAAGATACCCATCCGTTGCCCCCGGCAACAGGTCAGGAAGGTGTTGATGGTGCGGACCCCGAGATCGACCTTGCCACGAACCCTTTGCCTTTCGTGAGCCGGAGGCGGACGGTTGCGCAAGGGATAGACCGCCTCGCCTTGGGCAAGCAGGCCGCGGCCATCGATGGGTTCCCCCATGGCGTTGATGACACGCCCCAGCCAGGCCTCGGTGGGGCGGGTGATGGGATCCGAATTGATCAGTTCGGCCTTGCACCCCAACCCCACGCCTTCGAGGGTGCCAAAGGGCATGAGCAAGGCGCGGTCATTGCGGAAACCGACGACTTCGCAGACCAATTCCCGATGATCACGGGAGATGACCTGGCAACGGTCGCCGATGGACAGGCGCCGCTGCACCCCACCGACCTCGACCAGCATCCCCTCCACCGCGGTAACACGGCCATAGAGGTGGTGCTCGGAGATCTGCTCCACGCCATTCAGAAGACTGATCAGGGATTTGGGCAAATTCGTACTCTCGGCCCGGGTTTAAAACGCAGTGAGGTGTGTTTCTATGTTGGACACCCTAATATGGCCGCTACAGCTTAATGTTCGGTAAAACTCAAAATCGGCGGAAAACAGCCAAAAAAATTCATAGGGAATCCCGATTTTCGATGAATAGGGTGAAAAATTATGAATTGTTAAAGGTTTTGTTAACTTGAATGGCCCCACAATGCTGCCTATGGTTAATACACTCTAAGGACGAATTTCGGGGGTTCGAAATGCGAGTTTTATTGGTCGAGGACGATACCTCAACCGCAAAAAGTATCGAACTTATGTTGAAATCAGAGGGTTTCGTGGTCGATTCCACGGATCTCGGGGAAGACGGTCTCGAGATCGGAAAACTTTATGATTACGATATAATCATTCTAGATCTCATGCTGCCGGATATTGACGGCTATGAAGTTCTGCGCCGTCTCCGCGCCGCCCGGGTCAAAACCCCGGTGCTGATTCTCTCGGGCCTTTGCGAACCCGACCAGAAGATCAAGGGGCTGGGCTTTGGAGCCGATGATTACCTGACCAAACCCTTCGACAAGGGCGAGTTGGTGGCCCGTATCCAGGCCGTGGTCCGGCGCACCAAGGGCCATTCGGAATCGATCATCCGCACCGGCCACCTGGTGGTCAATCTCGACACCCATACGGTCGAGGTCGATAGCCAGCCTTTGCATCTCACCGGCAAGGAATACGGCATTCTCGAGTTGTTATCCCTGCGCAAAGGAACCACCCTGACCAAGGAAATGTTCCTGAATCACCTTTATGGCGGCATGGATGAGCCCGAGCTCAAGATCATCGATGTCTTCATCTGTAAGCTACGCAAGAAACTGGCCGCGGCCACCGGCGGCGAACATTACATCGAGACCGTGTGGGGCCGTGGT
>CBDUSV010000111.1:0-8441 GCA_965369885.1 uncultured bacterium | reverse complement strand
CCGGCCAGCCGCCGGCCTGCTTCCAGGCCTGCCCCGGCCGCATCCGCTATATGGGGCCGCTGCTCTACGACCTGGACCGCATCGCCGACACCGCCAACGCCTCGGAAGCCGAGTTGGTCGGGCTGCACCGCGACATCATCCTCGATCCCAATGATCCCGACATTGTCGAAGAGGCCCTCAGTCAAGGCATCAGTGATTCCTGGATCGATGCGTGCCGGCGCTCGCCGGTTTACCGCATGGTCAAGGATTGGGAAATCGCGCTGCCGCTGCACCCTGAGTTCCGCACCCTGCCCAGCCTGTTCTACATCCCGCCGGAAAGCCCGGTGGCGAATGCGGTGGAGAGCCGCGGCCATTACGACATGGTCGGCAAGGACAGCGTCATCCCAAACCTCGACGAATTCCGCATCCCGATCGAATACCTGGCCCGCATGTTGGCGGCGGGGAACACCGATGAGGTCGCCAAGGCGTTGCGGCGCCAGTTGGCGGTGCGGGCGTTCCGGCGTGCCGAGCGGGTCGAGGGCGTGGCCGACGAGGCGCCGTTGCGCGAGGTCGGGCTGACCGTGAAGGACGCGCGCGACATGCACCGTCTGCTGGCGCTGGCCCATTTCCATGAACGCTTCGTCATCGCCACGACGCGGCCCGAGGAAACCGAGCATTCACCCTATATCGAGCGCGGTTTCGTCGGCTTCGACGAATTGAAGCCGGGCAAATCGCCGAGACGGCGGCGGACCTTCCATGGGCAAGTGCCCGGCGCCGAAAGCTAGGAACATCACCATGGATAACACCCAACTGGCTCACGCCTACCGCCTGATTTCGGAACTGTTGCTGTATCCGGAAGAGCGCGATGGCGCTGAGATCAAGGCCTTGATGGCGTCGCTTGCCGAGGCCCCACGGCCATTGCTGGACCCGCTTGAAGCCTTCCTGGCCGCCCCCGGGGCCGTGGACACGGAAGAATATGTGTCGACATTGGAACTCGCGCCGTTGGCGCCGCTTTATATCGGTTCGTACCTATTCGAGGAACCGAAGTCCTGCCGCGGCGCCGGCATGTCGGGACGCAACGGCTACATGTTGGAACTCGCCAATATTTACCGCCACTTCGGTGTCGAGATGGCGGGCGGTGAGATGGCGGACTTCATGCCGGTGATCGTCGATTTCCTCGGCATCAGTCTGCAACGCGGCGATCGGGATCGCATCGGGTTGCGCCGCTATCTGGTGGAAACCCTGCTGATCAACGGGATTGAATCGTTGTTGTCGGCGCTGCGAAAATGCGAGAGCCCCTATGTCCATGTGGTCGAGGCCCTGCGCGTCGCATTGACCGATGACATCGCGCACATGGCCGGCGGTCCGAAATGGCAGCCGCCGGCCGATCAACAAGCCCCGGTTCCTGCCGCCATCGACGGCTTGACGGCGGCTGTCCCGGCAACTGGTGAAATGGGGTAGAGCTATGACAAACCTGCTTTGGGGTGTGTTCCCTTACGTGGCTTTCACATTGTTCTTTGCCGTGCCGGTCATTCGCATGGTGTTTCGGCCCTATTCCTTCACCACGCGGGCCAGCGGCCTGTTCAACCAGAGAGTCCAGGGCTGGTCCATGCACCTGTTCCACTGGGGCATCTTCGCGGTGTTGTTTGGACATATCGCCGGCTTCGTGGGCGGCGCGCTGAATCTGGAGGTCTGGGTCGATCCGGTGTTTTACTGGCTGGCGCTGATCGGTGGCCTGATGACGCTGGCGGGCTCGGTGGTCGCCCTTATCCGTCGAATGATCGTGCCCGAAGTGCGCGCCATGTCACAGCCGGACGACTATATCGTCCTGGTCTTCCTGATCGCGATCCTGGCCATCGCGCTTTACCAGGTCGTGTTCCAGGACATGTTCGGGCTGGTGTACGCGGTGGCGCCGTGGTTCGCCAGCATCTGGGCCTTCTCACCGGACCCGGCGTTGATGGAGGGGGCAACCCCGCTGACCCAGATCCACGTCTTTCTGGCTCTTAGCTTCTTCGCCTATTTCCCGTTCACCAAGCTGGTGCATTTCTGGACCCTGCCGGTCAATTATTTCGTGCGGCCCTATCAGGTGATGCGCTCCAACCGCTTCCATTCCGAGAACCGGTGGGAATTCGCGCTGCGCAGCGACAAGTCCTACCTGGCCTATACGGCATCGATCCTGGTGATCGGTTTCGTCGCGCTGTCGACCTACATTGTGTTGGCGCAGGGCTAGGGTCTCGACTCATAAAGGGTGGTGCCGACAGCGCCGAACGGGTCTAGAAGGCAATGGTGTTGTCACACCATCAATGGCTGACCAAGCGGAAACCTATCAGGATGTGCTTAAGCCTGGGTCTGCTGTCCCTTGCGGGGCCGGGAAGTCTTCTTCTTAATTCAGAACCCAAGGCTCGCCACGTTTTGCGTTACGGACCGCAGGGCGGCATCGACCCCGGTGATCTGGTCCTCGATGGAAGCGGGCATCTCCGAAGTGATATCGAGGTCCCGGTCCTCAAAGACGTTGCCCCGGGGGTGTTTCTTTTGCCAGGCCGCCACCGTATCGTCGCGCTCAAATAACAACTCGGTAATCTGCGGTTTGAACAGCTGCAGCATGGCCGTGACCCAGCGGTTCATGGGCCACGACGGCTGCGCGTGGGTGACCGCAAAGAGATCGATCATGGCCGAGACGTCTTCGGCCCTGTACCAGGTCTCGCCGCAAATCCAGCGGTTGGTGGTAAACAGCTTGACCGGAAGCCCGGAAGAATCCATCGAGATCGCGACGATGTGGCTGAGCGCATCGTTTTCGTCCTCGGGCGGGGTGAAATCGGCCACCGGCGCCGGCTTGATCCAGGAGGGCATGCCCTTGGGACGAAGATAGGTGTGGAAGTGGCCGTGCTCGGCCTCCCGGTGGGAATGGTAATAGTACTGGGAATGGGTCTCCAGGTCGTAAACGTCGCCTTCGGGGTAGTGGTCGAACTCATAAAACGTGCCCTGACCCTTCAGCGCCTCCGCCACCACGTTGTCGCCTGTCTTGGCAAGCACCATGAGGCACTCCATGACTTCCGCACCAGCGGAGGTCATGCTTTCGATTTCCTCGACCGGCAAATCCTTCAGATCGACCATACCTGCCACCCCCGGTCAGTTTCGTTGAGCTCGCAACGGCTGCATCCCTTAGCTTTCGAAGCTTATATCAGTTACGCCGCGATCGGAATTCATTTTCCATCAAATCTCCGTGATGGGGTCACGGCTTGGCCCCCTACTCAGGGCCTTATGCGGGCCTAATGCGGGCCTAATGGGCAATCAATTGCTTTGGCTTGAGGGCAATCTGGCCCCGCGTCTTCAGCCAACCAGCGCCCCGAGACCAGAAAACCGGTGGCATCCATCATGGTGTCGGTTTAGACTGGCAAAATACTTAGAAGATGAAGTATCTTGGTTTCGAGGAGGGCCGCCAAGATGTTTCTCACTGAAGACCAGACCAAGGAGTTCAAGGCCAAGGGGTTCATCGTGTTGAAGGGCTTCTTCGACAAGGCGGTGATGGACCAGCTGTCCGCCTGGCTGGACGAATTGCGGCTGAAACAGCCAAAACCCAATGATGAGGCCAAGTATTTTGAGAAGAGCACGATCACCGGCGAGAATATCTTAGTGCGGATCGAGAATATCCTGGGTCGCCAAAACCCCGAGATGACCCAGCTTCTTCTCACGCCGCAGACCATCGGGTGCTTGAGCCAGCTTCTCGGTGAGCCGCCGGTGCTGTTCAAGGAGAAGATCAATTACAAGCTTCCCGGATGCCGCCCGGACAAGCTGCACCAGGATCAGGCCGCCGGCTGGAATGCCTACATGGATTTCTTCATCACCATGGCCATCGTGGTGGACGAGAACAGATTGGACAACGCGGCGATCAGTTTCATGAAGTCGGGGAACTATGAACGCAAGCTCATGACCGAGGAATGGCAGGTTCTTACCGACGACGATCCGCCCTATTCCCCCGAGGAAGACTACATGCTGCTTGAAGCCGATCCGGGGGATGTCATCTTTTTCGATTCATACGTGCCCCACGGATCGCCGGCCAACACCAGTGCCAGAAGCCGCCGAAACATCTTCCTGACCTTCAACAAAATGTCCGATGGAGACATGAGGGCGAAATACTACGAGGACAAATGGGCGAACTATGCGCCAAACGATGCCGACGGCGCCCGGGCGGAAGATTCGTTTCGGGTGTGAAACCATGCCCTCCCGGCGCGGGGTGGCTAATTTTCATTCGGCCCGATTAGCCCCTGCCAGGCCCTGTTAGGCCTCGTTGGGCCCAGATTGAGCAAGATATCTTCCCAAAGCCCAGATTTCGTCAAGATTAGACATAATCTTCTTGTAATAAATTAGAAAGGTATCTAATCTATTACTTGTCCAAACTAGCGGTTTTTGAATGGAGGGAATCATGGCGAACAAAGCAGCAGTTCAGGAGCGCGGAACTGACAGGAGAATTGAACGGGCGGCGGCCACAAAGAAGGCCTCGACGACCCATCCCGCGGCATATACCGGCAAGTCGCCAGTCAAGATCAAGAAGCTGGGCCACCTGACCTTCGAGGTTTCCGACGTCGAGCGAACGGTCCGGTTCTGGACCCAGGTCATGGGCTTCGAGGAGGTCGAGCGCAATGAGAACGGCATTGTCTTCCTTCGCTTTGGCCCGGACCATCACAGCATCGGCATCGCCAAGGGCGCGGCAAAGTGCCGGCCAACATCGAAGCAAGGCTTGAATACCGGGCACCTGGCGTTCGAGGTCGAAAACACCGATGCGCTTCTGGAAATGCGCGACTACCTCAATGAGAACGATATCCCGATCGTTTTCCAGGGGCGCAAGGGCCCGGGCTGCAACATCAGCCTGCATTTCATGGACCCGGACGGCTATGAGTTCGAGCTCTATTGCAACCTCGACCAGATCGAAGATAGCGCCCATCGGCGTCCGGTCGAACAGTTCAACCGGGTCAGGAGCCTGGAGGCGGCCATCGAAAATCCGGTGCCGCAAACCTGGTAGTCTCTCCGCCTGGGGGTACTGTCAGGGCATAAGCAAACGGGTCCGAACCCATCGCCGCCGCTGAGACCCAGATACTGAAAAGCGTGTGCCGCAGTTGCCACGGTGGCTGCGGTGCCTTGCTTCATGTTGCCGGCGACCGCTTGGTGAAAGTGGAGGGCGACCCGGATTCGCCGCTCAACCGCGGACGGCTTTGCCCGATCGGCGCGGCGACCATGGAGTTGGTCTACCATCCCGACCGCCTGCGCCATCCGCTGCGCCGCGCCGGCGCGCGCGGCGATGGCGACTGGCAGCGCATCACATGGGACGACGCCCTGGGCGAGATCGCCGCCCGGCTGGACGCCATCAAGCAGGAATACGGCCCCGAAGCGATTGCGCTCGGCACCGGCACCGGACGCCATCACATCCGCTGGGTATCGCGCTTCGGCCACGCCCTGGGAACGCCCAACTGGTGTGAGCCGGGCTTTGCCCAATGCTTCCACCCCCGGGTCAATGCTTCCATCCTGACCTTCGGCGATTTACCGGTGTGCGATTTTACCGGCGAGACGCCGCCCGCATGCATCGTCTATTGGGGCCACAACCCGATCAATTCGGGCCCCGATGGCGAGACCCGGTTCAACGTGCGCGACGCGCTGGCCGCCAAGCCCAGGATCATCGTGGTCGATCCGCGCCGCACCTTCCTCGCACGCAAGGCCGATCTTTGGCTGCAGCTGCGGCCCGGCACCGACGATGCCCTGGCGCTGGCCATGCTCAACGTCATCATCGCCGAGCAACTCTACGATGCGCCGTTCGTCGCCCAATGGACCCACGGTTTCGATGCCCTGGCCGGGCGCGTGCGTGACCACACGCCTGAATGGGCCGAGCCCATCACCTGGGTGGCGGCGGACAAGATCCGGGCGGCGGCGCGGCTCTATGCCCAGACCCGGCCGTCGATGATGGAGTGGGGCTGCGCCATCGAGCACACGCCCAACTGCATCCAGACCGTGCGTGCGGTTTCCCTGTTGCCGGCGCTCACCGGCAATATCGACGTGCCCGGCGGCTGGGTGCTGGGGATGCACGGCGTCGGCCGCTTCCCCAGTCTGATCGAGAACCTCACGCCGGAAACCAACGCCAAGCGGCTCGGCGCCGACCGTTTCCATTTGCTTTGCGGTGACGGGGCCGATTTGCCGGCGGCGCATATTCCATCCCTGTTGCGGGCCATGCGCGAGGGCGTGCCCTACCCGGTCAAGGCATTCCTGGTGTTCGGCAACAACACCCTCACCACTTACGGCAACGCCCGCCAGGCGGAAGACGCGCTTCGCAAGCTCGATCTCATGGTGTGCGCCGATCTGTTCATGACACCGACCGCCGAGCTTGCCGACTTCGTGCTGCCCGCCGCCGCATGGCCCGAGCTCGACCAGATCGCCGCCCTGCCGACCATCGCGGGCAACGTGGTGCTGGCGCAGCAGAAGGCGGTCCAGATCGGCGAGTGCATGGCGGATGAGGAGATCTTCGTTGCCCTGGCGCGGCGCATGGGTCTCGATCTCTGCACCGAAGCCGTCCACGATGTGCTCGATGCCCAGCTTGGCGAGAAGCTGGGCATGACCTTCGATGAGCTGAAGGAAATCGGCTTCGTCAAATTGCCGATGCGCTACCGGAAGTTCGAGGACGGCGGCTTCAACACCCCGACCGGTAAGATCGAGCTCTATTCCACCCGCCTCGAAGGCTTCGGCTACGATCCCCTGCCCTATTACCAGGAGCCGCCGGAGAGCCCGCTGAGCACACCCGAGACCGCCGAGACATATCCCTTGGTGTTAACCACGGGAGCCCGCATTCCGTTCTATTTCAACTCCGAGCACCGCCAGCTTGCGAGCCTGCGCAAGGCCCATCCCGATCCCCTTGTCGACATCCATCCGGAGACGGCGAGCCGGTTCGGCATCACCGATGGTGACTGGGCCTGGGTCGAGACCATCAGGGGGCGGATGCGCCAAAAGGCGCGGATCACCACCGATATCGATCCCAGGGTGGTGCATGTGGAGCACGGCTGGTGGTTCCCCGAAGACCCCGCCCCGCAATACGGCGTGTGGAAATCCAACGCCAATCTTCTCACCAGCAACTCCCCGCCCTACGATCCCGCCATGGGGACCTATCAGCTGAGGGCGCTGTTGTGCCGCATCGCCAAGGTGGAAGCGGCGGATGCGGTCACGTGATGGCGATGCAGGGGCAGCCGGCTTCGTGGGCAACCTGGTGGGACACGCTGCCGACGAAAAGCCCCTTGAAATCGCTGTAACCAGGGCTGCCCATGACCATGGCGTCGGCCTTCGAAAGGGCTTTAAATGGGGGGGATGCATCCTTTGAAAGGGGGAAAAAATGTCTGAAATCATTCCGGATTGGTACCAGTGGAATTACCGGCCCCAGCATGTCAAGCGGCCTGAGTGGTTCAAGGCGTGGCCCGAAAACGCCCGCATCGCCGTCACCATCAAACTCCTGCATGAATGGGAATCCGTCCCCCGCCCCATGGGCCGCAGGGGCATGCCGGCGGGTTCACACTTCCCATATGACTACCGGACCCTGTGCACGCGGGAATACGGCTTCAAGTCCGGCGTGTGGCGGCTCATGGATGTGCTCGATCGACAGGGGGTCAAGGCCACCGCCATTGTGATTGGATTGGGCGCGGAACTGTGGCCGGAAACCGTCCGGGCGCTGAAGGAACAGGGCCATGAAATCGCGACCCACGGGTGGGACCAGACCATTCATCCTCCCCAGTTCAAGTCAAAGGAAGAGGAGCACGACGCCGTTAAGAGATCCATGGTGGCCATCGAAAACACCATTGGCGAGAGGCCATACGGATATATGTCCCAGGGCCCCCGGCCCACCGCGAACACCCTAGAGATCGTCGCGGAAGAAGAATTCGTGTGGGACGGCGATTATCACGATGCCGATATCCCCTATGTCATGAACGTGAATGGCAAGAAAGTGGTGTCCGTGGGTTACGTCAGGCCCGCCTTTACTGATAACGACATCGAGCCCTTTGGCCTTGCCGCCGGCTTACAGGAGTTGAAGGATGAGTTCGACGCGACCTACGAGGAATCAGCTCAACACCCGATGAAATTCACCTACGCCGTTCATTCCCACAACAGTGGCAGACCCGGGATGGCCAAACTTTTGGAAAAATTCCTGCAATATGCCAAAGGCCATGAAGGGGTGTGGTTCTGCCGCTGCATCGACATGGCCGAATTCTGGCTTGAACACGAAGACGGTTCATAGGGGGTGGGAAAAGCCTACTGCCACCCCCCCGCAGGACAAACCCATTGCCCATAGGCCGGAAAAATCAGGTGATGGCGATGCAGGGGCAGCCGGCTTCGTGGGCAACCTGGTGGGACACGCTGCCGACGAAAAGCCCCTTGAAATCGCTGTAACCGTGACTTCCCATGACGATGACGTCGGCCTTTTCCCGCCGGGCGGC
>CBDUSV010000110.1:0-8487 GCA_965369885.1 uncultured bacterium | reverse complement strand
TAGCCCGCGACCTTGACGCCGGAGAAGCTTTGGCGGACCGCGTCGGGCACCGGGCGGCTACCGCGGTCGTCCTTCAGCCACAGCCGGTAGAGATGGCGCTTGCGGTCGGGCCAGTTCTCGAAGGCGCGGCGCGAATGGAGGATGACATGGTTGTGGAGGAAAAATATGTCGCCCACCTCGAACGGGATGTCGGCGGCGCATTCATCGACGGTCTTCTGGTAAAACGCGATGGCCTCGATCTGGGCCGGGGTGAAGGGCGGCACCCCGGGCAGGCCCTGGGCCTTGCGGATATAGCCCGACGCGCCGCGGGCGCTGAAATAGCCGTCATGGAAACCGAAGATCGGCTGGGTGTACCAGGGCTGCTTGCCCGGCGGGACCTCGCCATGGCGGGTCCAGTAGAAATCCTGGGACAGTTCATCGACCAGATCGGGGCGAGTGCTGAGCATGCGGTTATAGAGCGTGATGGCGCTGGCGACCCGGCTTTCGCCGCCGGACTTGGCGGTCTGCATGCACATCAACCCGACATAGTCGCAATGATCGGCATGGAAGCCGAGGGCGGCCCTTGAGCGGTAGCCGCGGATATTGGGGTCGTCGAAACTCTTGCCGAAGTCCCTGACATGGCCGAGCAGATGGCCGTAGGCGTTCTGGGAGATCGGCACACCGAGATGGCAGCCGATGCCGAAATAGGCGATTGCCGAGCGCTCGCGGCCCAAATCCGCCACCGGCAGACCACGCAGCGACACCAGGCCCCGGCCTTCGAGGAGTTCCTGGCGCACCTCGGCCATGAAGTCCGCCACTTTGGGCAAGGGGAAATCCCCCCGCGACATATTGACGATGGCGGTGCCTGAGGTCTGCACGGTCTCGACCGCGGCGGTGATCTCGCCAATGTCTTCGGCTGAAAAGCGGTATATCCAGTCATCGGCGGCGACAAGGTCTTCGGGCTCCCACAATGCGGGATCAATGATCGGGGTCATGGGCTCCGCCGGAACCCTGGTGGTGGCGCGGTATGAACCAAAATCAGCCATCGTCTTATCTCCCTTTATCCCCACGGCCCCCATCTATCCCCATGGACCTAAGAAGGGCTCGCCCATATAGCTGTCGGAGAGGGCGTCCAGGCTTTCGGGCCAAACACCTGGTGTGATCTTGCGCCGGCTTGACGCCGGGCGCGGCTGGGCGTCCCAGCCCAGCTGTTCCATGGCGCAATAGAACTGCATGGCGTGGCCGTCCGCATCGAAGGCGAGGAACGAATAATCCAGCCCCGGCGTCAGCTCCAACGGCATCTCGGTGACCCGGACGCCGTTCTCCATCATGAATTCGCGGGCGTGTTTGAGCTGGGTGTAATTCGCCACCTGCAGGCCGAACCCGGCGGTGGTGGTGTGTTCGCTCAGGCCCAACTCCTCGCGCAGTTCGATGGGGTAGAGCACCAAGGAGTGGTGCTCGGTGTTGTTGCGCAAGAACACCACCCGCTGTCCCTTGTAATCCACCTCTTCGGTGATGAGGAACCCCATCATGGTGCAATAGAAATCCAGCGACGCCGTCATGTTGGTGACGAACAGCCCGATGGGCCCGATCTTGACGATGCGGAAAGGCCGGGGCAGCAGGATGCCCTGGACATCGTACTTGGCCGCCAAATCGTGGGTGTAGCGGTATCCCGACTGTATATCGACGCCGTCGGCCAGGGCGTCCTCGATTTCCTGGTATTCGGGGATCTGCGGCAGATCGGGCACCTCGTGGAAGCTGCGCGCGCCCATCACCTTGGGCTTGGAATGGCCGTTCCAGCCGATCTGTTCGATGCCGTAATAGATCTCGTTCTGGTGCATGTCAGGGTCCATGAAATAGGTGTGCCAGTTGGAGCCCGGCATGTCGCGGCCGACCCGGACCATATTGTTCTGGCGGTCCCGGAGCCACTTGTCGCCGTTCATCACCTCGGCCAGGCTGCCGACCTGCCAGGTCAATTGGTTGATGGTGACGCCGTCCTTGCAGCGCCCGCGGGTGTCGGTGGCGAAACGGTAGCGGTGATTGTAGAACGCCAAGGCGTGGTGATCGCTGGCATAGCGCATGAAATAGCCCTTACAACTGCCGAAATCCTTGTAGTCCTCCGGCACCTCCTTGTCGGCGAAGGGATCCCGGACGTCGGTGATCATGAAGCCGAGAAGGTCGAGATAGAAATGCAGATTGTCGTCCATATTGAGGAAATTGAGGCCGAAATGGCCGAGGCGGCGGATCTTGAAGGGCTGATCCATCAGCACGCCCCCGACATTGCATTTTTCCACACTGACATCCATCGACTTCCCCCCTGAGTACCGCGATAAGGCAACCGGCAAATTATAGCCACCGCGCACCGCCGCGAACAAGCCGCAACGGGAGATTTCGCCGTGGCCTTCATCCCCCGGCGCGAGGTCCGCTGGCTTCGGACCCATGATCAGCGTGCACGCCATGTCAGCCGTGGTGGCGATTTTACCAGCAGAGAGGACGATGCCCTGGTGGCGCAGAAATATTTGGAAATCGCGCTCCATGGCGCTGATATATCGGGTTTGAAGACGGCGCTCGAAGACGAAAGAGGAAAGTGGATGCCAACCTTCGTCAAGGGGGTGACGACAAAATCCAAGGGCGCCGCGGTCAGCATCAGGCCCGAGGGCGTCATCCGTATCGACTGGAAAACCAAGGCGACGCGCCTGCGCCCGACACTGTCCCGCACGGCGGACCATCTGGGCCGCACCTATCGCCTGGAGGCCGAGCTTCAGACCGCGCAGGACCAGGCCAAGGAGCTTGATAAATCCCAACAGGAGCAACGGCTTTTGGACATGGTGTTACAGGGCAACAAGATGGACGCCATCATTGTCGCCAAGGATCTTTACGGCTTCACCACCACCCAGGCCCACCAATTCATCGACGATTTGAAGACGCCGTAACCCATGACAAGGGACTGGGCGCGGCGTGGGACCTCAGCGGTTCTCGCCGGCGAGGCCGTCAAGCTCTCCGGGATAGTTGTAATGCAGGGTCTTGAACAACGACTTGTCCTGGGGGCCGATGCCGACCCGGCGCTTTGACCCGTCATTGGCCGAGGCCACCACCTGAAGCAGATGCAGTTCCTCGTCGCCGGTCTGGTTGAAGCTGTAACGGGAATAGCGCGGCACCAATATGCCTTCGCCGGGCCCGAAAACACCGAGGACCTCGCCATCGACGTTCTTCCATTCGACCTTGCCCTGGATGACGAACCAGAAGCCGTCGGCGTCCGGGTGGCAATGGATGTTGGTGTCGCCGCCGGTGGGCAGGATCTGCACCGTGCCACGGACCAGGCTGCCCTTGCACAGACGCACATGGGCGCGGCGGTCGGTGGGGAGATCATCGGGCCGCTTGAAGGCGAACGGCGTGAAGTTCTCTTCCTTCTTGCGGAAGAAGGCCTCTTTCTTGGCCGCACCGCGCAGCTCCTCGTGGGAAATGTTCAGGGTCTCGTCGTCGGTCAGTTCGACCGGGATTTCAAGGTCCAGTAATTCGGTTGCCATGGTTTCCTCCTTTAAGATAAATGCCTGGCCGCAGGGATCTTGATGATCAGTCGCTGAACCAGGTGTCGATCACGTACTGGGAGATGAAGCCCTCGAACAGGATTTGCCCCAGAACCATCACGAGAAGCAGATACATCGCCGTCCAGACCACCGCCGTTATCATGAGCGAAAGCTTCATGGTCTCCCGGGCATAGAAGCGCAGGAAGGTGAACATGAAGATCGGGATCGCGATCCAGTAGCCGAACAGCAGGGTCAGGGCCAGCAGGAAGAAGAAATGGCCGAACAACAGGACCTCCCGCTGGAACCGGCTTTTGGCCATGTCACTGTGGTCCTCGACCAGGACCTCCAGCTTCTCATGGGTGATATCGGCATCCATGCCCTTGGTGTGCTTGGAGATATCGTCCATGAATCTTTCGAAATCGGTGCGGGGGTCGATCTTGCCGCCGACCTCCTTGAACTCCCGGACGTCGATGACGATCAGCATAAGCGTCAGCGCCATCCCCGGCAGGCCCATGACATAGGGCAGGAAGTTGGCGGGCCAGTCATAGTCGGTGGCGAAATAGACCATGGACGCGAAGATGGAGAACATCAGGATGGTGAACAGGGTCTTGGAATGGGTCAGCGCCTGCCAGGTGGTGACAT
Source organism: uncultured bacterium (assembly GCA_965369885.1). Taxonomy (GTDB): domain Bacteria; phylum Pseudomonadota; class Alphaproteobacteria; order SMXQ01; family SMXQ01; genus JAZFWG01. Next base: position 4,339 of record CBDUSV010000110.1, on the reverse strand, counting down.
CGGGACCGGGGGGCCTGATGCGTGGGCCGGCTTCGGCCAGTTTTCTCTTCTTGTCCTTGCGGCCACGGTAGATGGCGAAAGCGATGGTGATGAGGATCATGGCCGAGAGGATGACCGACAACGGCCGGGCGAAGAAGTCCCAGCGCCACAGCGCCCAGGCCTTGTGCAGGGATTGTTCGGCGATGGCGCCCAGGATGATGCCGATGGCGAAGGGCGGCCGGGGCCAGTCATATTTCAGCAAGCCATAGCCGATCATGGAGAGGATGCCGAGCATGACCACGTTCTCCCACTGGCCCTTGGCCAGCAGGGTGCCGAGCACGGTGATGATCAGCACGATGGGGATCAGGATGCCGCCGCGCACGAAGGTCAGCAACGCCACCCAGCGGGTGATGAACAACAGGATCACCACCGCCACCAGGTTGGAGACCACCAGCGCCCAGATCAGGATCCACACCAGGTCGAGCTGCTGGGTCAGCATCATCGGCCCGGGCTGGATGCCCAGGATCAGGAAGGCGCCCAACAGGATCGCCATGCCCGAGCTTCCGGGAACGCCGAAGAACAGCGTCGGCAACAATGAGCCGCCTTCCTTGGAATTGGTGGCGGTCTCGGGCGCGATCACGCCGCGCACATCACCCTTGCCGAACATCTCCGGGTCCTTGGCGCTCTGGACCGCGTGTCCGTAGCAGATCCACGCCGCCGCCGAGCCGCCGAGGCCCGGCAGAATGCCGATGAAAGCGCCGATCATCGAGGTCCGCAGCACCAGCCACCAGTGCGTGAACACGATGCGACAGCCCTTGAGCTGCGCCCTGACACCGGTATCGGCGAATTCCCTGGACACCGCCGAAATCGCCCCACCCTTGACGCCGAGATGGATCATCTCCGGCACCGCGAACAGCGCCAGCACCGCGGTGATGAGGTCGAGGCCATCCCACAGGAACAGGAAGTCTTCCGAATATCGTGCGATCCCGGTCTGGGGGTCCATGCCGATGAAGGACAGCATCATGCCGTACAAACCGACGACGATGCCCTTGAAGATGGTAGAGCCCGAAACGAAGGCGACGAAAGTAATGCCGAGCAGCGCCAGGAAGAAGAACTCCGCCGGGCTGAACTTCAACACGATGGGCTCGATCACCGGGATCAGGACCGCGAGCACGGCGGCACCGATGACGCCGCCGATGCCCGACGCCATCAGGCTGGCGCCCAGCGCCACCCCCGCCTCGCCCTTCTTGGCCATAGGATAGCCGTCGACGATGGTGGCGGCGTCGTCGCCGGTGCCCGGAACCCCGAACAGGATCGAGGAAATCTGGCCGCTGGTGCCGGTCACCGCATGCATGGACAACAGGAACACCGCGCCGGGGATCATCTCCTTGCCGAAGATGAACGGGATGGTGACGGCGATGGCCAAGCGCCCGCCGAGCCCGGGGACGGCGCCGAAGAAGATGCCGATCCCGGTGCCGAGCAGCATCATCCACACCGTGTAAGGCGATGACAGCAGCTGCACCAGCGTGTTGACCATCAACTCAATGGACATGATCAACCCCGAAGAGATTGGACGGATTCGACCGAATCGCGAATCCGAAAGGACACAGCACTCCCAGCACTTTTGCCACCCTTGTTAACCAGAGCATTTTGGCTTCGGCACGTTTATCGCGATGGCCGTGCCGAGTAAAGCCTATTCTCGGATCATGTCCCGGATCATGGGGTGCGCAATCCCCTTGAAAAATTGGGGTTTTTGCTCAGCTTGCCGCCAAATGGCCGATATGTTTAACTCGACACAACAACAATTCACCTCCAAGGGAGCAGCACCATGAGACATTCAAATTCAATCATGACCATTGGCGCCCTAGTGGCGGGCGCGGTGGCGTTCTCCGGGACCGCCCAGGCCGCGACCGGGGCTGATTATTTCAAGGGCAGGACCTTGACCTGGATTGTCGGCAGCGCGCCGGGCGGCGGCCATGACTTCTTCGCCCGGCTGTTGTCGCGCCATATGTCGAAGACGATTCCCGGCATCAAAATCGCGGTCAGGAACCGGCCCGGCGCCGGCCATATCATCGCCGCCAATCTGATCTATGCCGCCAAGCCCAACGGCTTGATGATCGGCAGCTTCAGCACCGGCCTGGTCTATACCCAAATCCAGAAAAGGAAGGGCATCCGGTTCGATCTCGCCAAGATGACGTGGATCGGCAAGGCCCAATCCGACTGGCGCGTTATGTCGGTCGCCCACAATTCCGAATACCAGACCATCCAGGACGTCATGAATTCCAAGCGCCAGGTCAAGTTCTCGGCCTCGGGCCTTGGTGCCGGGTCCTACAACGACGCCTTCATGATGGGCAACTCCTACAAGATCAACCACCGCATCATCGTCGGCTATTCCGGCTCCCAGGCGCCGCTGGGATTGTTGCGCAAGGAGACCGATATCCTGATGGGCGGCATGAGCTCGGGCATGGGCTATGCCCGGGCCGGCCAGACCAAGATCATCCTGCAATTCGGCAAGGTGCTGAAGGGCGTGCCGGATGCCCGGGACCTGGCGAAAACACCGACCCAGAAGGCTCTTTCCACCATGATGGAAAACCAGGGCAAGCTGGCCCGCATCACCGCCGGGCCGCCAGGCATTCCCGCCGACCGGGTGGCGGCGCTGCGCGAGGGCTACCGCAAGGCCGTAACCTCCAAGCAGCTTATCTCCGAGGCCAAACGGGCGAAGCGCGAAGTCGATCCCCTGATCGGTGACGATGTGCGCAAGGCGATCGTGGCCATCCTCAACCAGCCGCCGGAAATCCTTGCCATGCTGAGCAAGCTGAGCAAGCAGAAGGTCGCCCTGGTCAAGCACACCGGCCCGGTGAGCAAGATCAAGCGCAAGGGCCGCCGGGTGTGGATCATGTACAAGGGCAAGGAGGTCAAGACCTCGATCTCCGGCTCGCGCACCAAGGTCACCGTCAACGGCAAGAAGGCCAAGCGCAAGAAGATCAAGCTTGGCATGACCTGCACCTTCACCTATCCGCGCCCGGGTGCGGAATCGGCAAAGGTCGATTGCAAGAAGTAATAGCCAACCCCCTGGAAAGTGGGGCATTCTCCCCGCTTTCCGGGCCTATTGCCGCAATCTGGCCAATATGTTCTACTAAATTCAACACCAACAACGAATTCCACATACCAGGGAGCTAGACAGATGAGACAAACCTATCCAATCCTGACCATTGGCGCCCTTATGGCGGGCGTGATCGCGTTTTCCAGCCCGGCAACCGCCGCGACCGGGGCTGATTACTACAAGGGCAAGACCGTGACCTGGATCGTCGCCACCGGCACCGGCGGCGGCCATGACTATTATGCCCGGCTGTTCGGCCGGCATATGGAAAAGGCCTTGCCGGGCTCGACCTTCGTGATCAAGAACCGGCCCGGCGCCGGCCATATCATCGGCGCCAACATGATCTATGCCGCCAAGCCCAACGGGCTGACCATCGGCAGCTTCACCACTGGGCTGATCTATGCCCAAATTCAGGGCTTGAAGGGCATCCGGTTCGATCTCTCCAAGATGTCGTGGATTGGCAAGGGCGCGTCCGATATCCGCGTCGTCTCGGTCGCCCACAATTCCAAGTTCCAGACCTGGAAGTCTGTGCTGGAAACCAAGCGCAAGCTCAAGTTTACCGCTTCGGGTGTCGGATCGGGCTCCTACAATGATTCCTTCCTGATCGGCGAGGCCTTCAAATTTCCGTATCGCATCATCGTCGGCTACCAGGGCACGGAATCGGCGCTCGCCATGCTGCGCGGCGAAACCGATCTTTTTGTCGGCGGGCTGAGTTCGGGCATGACCTATGTCCGCGCCGGCCATACCAAGGTCATCCTGCGGTTCGGCCAAAGCCCGCAGTTCGCCAAATTAATGAAGGATGTGCCCGACGCCGTCGCGCTGGCCACGACGTCCCAGCAGAAGATCCTCGGCAGGATGTTGACGCTTTACGGCCAGCTGTCGCGCGTCGTGACGGCACCACCCAACACGGTTCCCGACCGCCTGGCGGCACTCAGGACCGCTTACGTGACGGCGGCGACTTCCAAGGCTGCGATCGCCGAGGCCAAGAAGTCCAAGCGCGAGATCGAGCACGCCGATGGCAAAAAGACCGCCAAGTTGGTCAAGGCCATGCTCAAGCAGCCACCGGAAATCCTCGACATGCTGACCGCGCTCAGCAAGGCCAAGGCCAATGTCCCCATGCTCAAGCACACCGGCCCGGTGAGCAAGATCAAGCGTGGCGGCCGCCGGGTGTGGATCACCTACAAGGGCAAGGAGATGAAGACCAAGATCTCCGGCTCGCGCACCAAGGTCACCGTCAACGGCAAGAAGGCCAAGCGCAAG
>CBDUSV010000109.1:0-8506 GCA_965369885.1 uncultured bacterium | reverse complement strand
CAATGGAGCTTGGCCCGCTGGCGACCACCACCGTCGGCAGTTTTCCCCGCCCCGGCTGGCTCGCCGATGTCGACCGCAGCCGGGCTGAGTTTCGCCTTACCGGCGCCGCCCTGGCGGAAGCCCAGGACGACGCAACCATGCTTATCCTGGGCGAGCAAGAGGCGCTGGGCCTCGATCTCGTGACCGACGGCGAGCAGCGCCGGGAAAGCTTCGTCATGTATCTGCCATCCAGCTGGGAGGGCATCGATACCGAGCAATTGGGGAATAAGGAAATTTACCGGGGCCGGGTCAATCCCCGCCCGGTGCCGCGCGTCACCGGTAAATTGGGGCGCAAATCTCCCTTGATGGTGGACGATCTCGCCTTCGCCAAGCGCCACACCGACCGGCCGCTCAAGATGGCGCTGCCCGGGCCGATGACGGTGATCGACAGCACCCTGAATGAGGCCTATGGCGACGAGGCGGAACTCGCCATGGATATCGCCGCGCTGCTGAACGCCGAGTTGCGGGATCTCGAGGCGGCGGGCTGCGACGTCTTACAGCTCGACGAGCCGGCGATGACGCGCTACCACCAAAAGGTCTTCGATTATGGCGCGGGGGCGCTCGACCGGGCGCTCGACGGCATCACCGTTCCCACCATCGTCCATCTCTGTTTCGGCTATCCCGGCGGGATGGGCCTGCAGCACGAATTCGAATACCCCGATCTGCTGGCCAGCCTGATGGAGACCCGGATCGGCGGCTTCGCGGTGGAATTCGGGCGCAGCACCTTCGATCCCGCCGTGCTCAAGGCCTGCGGCGGACGCAAGGTGATGTTTGGCTGCATCGATCCGGGTGCGAGCCCGGTGCCGAGCGTCGAGGTGGTCAAGGCCCGGGTGGCCGAGGCGCTCCAATATCTCGACCCCGCCCAGCTCCTTTTAGCCCCCGATTGCGGCCTGATGACCATCGACCGCGACCTCGCGCGCCAAAAGGTGACGGTGATGGTCGAAGCCGCCCGCCAGCTTCGGGAAGAGCTTTAGGCCGCCGGACCAATTCCTGATACCCGCGCCGCGAAAAGCGGATGTAGCTGGGTTACCTCGAGTTCCATGATTGGCGTCCCACACTCTAGCTTGATCTTAACTGCGATCTTACGTGCTCAACATTGCCATCGAAAGCCCGAATGGCTACTCTGAATTCGGGACCGGAATCGACGGAAGTGCCGGTCATCGGGATTGGTTTTTAATTTCCGGCATCGCGCCGAAGGGGAAGCGGATGCGAATTTTCCATTCCACATTTATTCTGCTGACCGCATGTGCCGTCAGCGCCTGGGCCGTGCCTTCGGTGTCGGCGGCACCGCCGGTTCATGAGCTTAAACTCAAGAAAACCAACATGTTTCCCTTCGGCACGTCAGCGGCGGTCCATGGCCGGGTCGCGGCCAAAGGGGTGCGGCTGATCCTGAGAAAACTGTCCGTCAACCAGCCCATCATGGCGCTCCTGACGGCGAAGGAAGGCGAGGGCGAGCTGACATTCAAGGTTTACAAGCGCAACTGGAACGCCCCGCGGCTGGAAGGGAAGACCGGCAAGGCCGGCAAGAAGATCTTCCGCTTCCGGTCCGGCGACCACGCCGCATTTGAGATCACCGGCAAGACCGGTTCGTACTATCAGCTCGTCGTCTGGGTTGGGCCGGTGGTCGAGCGGCCCCAGCCATGGGCTTTCGTGCCCATGTCCACCTATAAGGCCAAGACCCCCACCGGCAAGGCCACAGCCGCATCCCCCGCGCCGCCGGCAACGGCTGCCAAGGATGGCGGCAGCGATATGTTTTTGTACATCCTCATCATCGTGGTCATCATTCTGCTCTCCGCCATCATATTTTTGATGTACCGGGGGCAGCTCGGCAAAACCAAGTCGATGGTTCTGCTGTTGGCCCTTGGCTTGACTGCCGTGGCGCCGGAGATATCGGCCCAGCAGACAGAGCCCAATGTTGGAAGCCCTCCGCAACCAATGAGTGCAGAGGAAGCCTCCCGGAGAACCAGCGATGCCGTACGTCAAATTTACGATACGCTGGGCGACGCGCCCGCAACAGGCAACGCACAGATCGATAGCTTGGTTGCCCAAATCCGAATCGGGATTTCGTTATTGGAACAGGCCGGCTTCATCGATCCGCGGGAAGCGGCGGTCCATCCCAATTACACCCCGGACGGCATGCCGCCCCTGCCATCGCGCTGTTATGAAGACCGCAGCGGAAAATGCCGCGAGTGTTTCGAAAATGCCAATGAAGGCCTGACCAAGTGGCGGCGTCTGTTGGAAGACCTCTGGATCATCTACAAGCAAACCATGCTGGAAGCCGGACGGATCATTGAACTGGCCGATGCGGCCACCGGGCTTAGCCCGCTGGCCTCCTTCGCCTGGAAGGTCCAAAAGCTCAATCCCAATGATCCGGTCAACAAATCAAAGGCAAAGTTCTTTGCCGAATATGACGGCGCCTACGCCAAGCTTATCAAACGTCTGAACGATTCCGTGATCGCCGTCGGAAAGTGTGAACGCGACAATTACAATGATCAGGACTGGTATCCAAGATACGGCCTGCCGTTTTATCTGTTCATGACGGACCGCTATAAGCGGAAGTAATTATCTCTGGATTGGCCTGGCATATTGAACAGGCGGCTGAACCACGCGTTTGGAGGCAACATGATGCGGTCTCGGATGGTTTGGAGATGGCTTTTTGCGGTTATGGCCGGCGGGTTGCTGACCGCGCCGATCCATGAAGGAATTTCGTGGGCGCAAACCGGGGCCCCTCCCCCTCCCGCCGCGCCGGCGCTTTCCGGGGCCAAGGTTACAGCGCCCCCGGCCGCCACCTGCCGGGCGCTGGAGGACAGCCGGGCCCAAGCGGTCTTTCTCGGCCCCGACGAGACCACCCGCGGCGACTGGATCGGAAAATATGGCCGCGATGGCCATGTTCTCAACAGCTTCAATGGCGCCGGAAAGGATAGAAAGAGCCTGCCCGCCTATCTTGACAGCTATGCCTATTCAGCCGGCACGCAGTTTTATGTCTGGAACGGCAACACCCGGGATGCCCGGGCGATAGCCTCACCCGAGGGGCGCAGAGTAGCCGCCACGGCCCATTCCCAGAAACCCTTTACCATCTCTTTCACCGCCAAGGACAACAGACCCCATAGCCTGGCTTTTTACCTGCTGGACTGGGACAGCACGAGCCGGGCATTCGACATCACGATCTTAGATGCGGCCAGCGGCAAGGTTTTGGACAAGCAACACGCGGCAAATATTTCGCGTGGGGTTTACTACGTCTATCAGGTCAAAGGCAGCATCAAGGTCAAGTTCACCAAGACCGCCGGGCACAATGCGGTGGTCTCGGGCATATTCTGGGACCCCCACGCCACCCCCAACTCAGCCGATGTCTCTTCGGCCATCGGCGAGATTCGCGATGGCGGTGCCAGCGACAGGGGCTTCATTGTGCGGCGCGGCGGCGATAGCTTTCGCCTCACCGTTGAAGGAACCCCGGGGGGTGCGGGCGGCGCGGGGGCGCCGGCCCATGGCGTAATTGGCCGCTATCTGACCGGGCCGGGCTATGGCCGCCTGATCGAGGAACGCCACGACAAGGCGCTATCATTTTCCTGGTGGAAAGACCCCCGGGACGGGTTTCCCGGCGCCAAGGCCGCCGCCGCCAAGGCTCCGCTGTGGGCCGAATGGGAAGGGACCTTGGGGCTGCCCCACGGCAGCGGGTCCCGGATCGCCAAGCTGCCCCAGGGTCAGGCCTTCGGATTGTCCACCGGCCCGGCGGGGGACGGCGCCTGCGTCAAATCCGTCGCGCCTGGCAGTCCGGCCGAGAGCGCGGGACTGCAAAAGGGTGACGTGATCACCCGCATTCTCGCCAAGACCAATCGAATAGCGACCAAAATTTCCCTCCGCCTCGACGCACCCCTGGGCGGCCATGTTTTCGTCGATGGCTCGCGGCTACTTTGGAACATTCCTTGCGGCATTCCCGGCCTGAATGAATGCAAACAAAAATCCCGCATTGAGGTGACGCGAACTTTCCATGGCGGCGCCCGGCATCTCCGCATGGCGGGGGTGCGCGGCTCCGCCAAGGATGAGAAAGCGGGCAAGCCAAAGAAGGGCGCCAAGGGACCGGTGCTGTCTTGGCGGCTTCCGGGGATGAAGCAATTCATCCCGGTTCCGCCAGGCGTTCTGCGCCCGGCTTCGGTTCCGGGGACGTGGAAACGCACGCCACGTCAGGCGGCCCAGGTCGGACTTGAATGGTTGCAGTCGTCGGCGCTGGAATGGCAGGGCAAGCACAAATGCTATGGCTGTCATGTCCAGGCCCAGGCCATGGTCGCCATGGCCATCGGCCGGGACAATGAATACGTCGTCTCCAAGACCGCCTACAACAAATTGTTGTCGGGGATTTCGTCCTTTCAAAACAAAAATGGCACCTGGCACAATGGCGCCTATGCGTCTTCAACCCAGTTCGGCGCCATTGCCCTTGCCACGGCCCATCTGCGCGGCGGCGAAGGGCGCAACCAACATCTTTTGAAAAGCATTCGTTACCTTCTGAAAATCCAGGACAAAAACGGACGCATCGCCCTCAAGCGAAATATCCGCCCGATCGAACAGGGGGATTTTCTTTCGACCGCCAATAGCCGCGCCGCTTTTACCATCGCAGCCAAGCTGGCCGCCCCGGATGAGGCCGCGAAAATCCGCAATGGGGAGAAAAAGGCGCTGGCCTGGCTTGCCAAGGCCAAGCCGGTGACCAATCAGGACATGGCCATGCGGATTCTGGGGCTTGCCACCACCAACCCAAAAGACCGCGCCGGGATTGCCGGGATTCTGGCGGCGGCCCGCGGCCAACTGCTGAAAAGCCAGCTTAAGGACGGCGGATGGGCGGAACTCAAGAAGATGAAATCCAATGCCTTCGCCACCGGCCAAGCCCTTTACGCCTTGAGAATGGCGGGCCAAAGCATCGCCTCGGAGCCTTTCCAACGCGGCGTCGAATGGCTTCTGGTCAACCAGCTGTGGACCGGAGCCTGGCCACAGATGAACAGCCAAAGAAGAAAAGGGACGCAATATGCGGCAACCATGTGGCCGGTGGTGGCCCTGGTGGGTTCGTTTCGGGCGGTCGGCGTCGAAATTTCTAAATCACTCGCCGAATCCTGCCTTGAGAACGCCACCGAGGTGTCGGCAAGGATCGTGACCGATGAAAAGGTCGATGAAATTCGCTTACTCATAGATGGCAAGTTGGTGGGCGCGATGGCGCTGAAAACCGGATCCGCCACCCACAGCGTGACCTGGGACCCGGCGAGCGTGGCGCCCGGGTTACACGAAATCCGGGTCGAGGCGGTCCGCGATGGCAAGGTGCGCGGCGAAGATCAGACGTCGCTATATACCGCGGCCAAGGGCCAGTGTGATGGCACCCTGAGCGTGCTGGCGCCGGACAAAATCATCGCCCGGCTGGCGCCGCTTGATATTGAGCTTATTCTCGATGCCTCCGGGTCGATGCGCGGCCGCAATCGCGAGGGAATTACCAGGATCACCGCCGCCAAGCGGGTCATGCGCGACATCGTCTCGAAGCTGCCGGGAAATTCCCGGGTTGGTCTCAGGGTTTACGGCCATCGCTATGCCAGCAAGCCGAAAGGCAAAAGCTGCACCGATTCACAGTTGGTCGTGCCCTTCGGACCGGTCAACCGCAAGGCGCTGGTCAAGGCCATCAACGCGATCAAGCCAAGGGGGCAGACGCCGATCGGGCTCTCGCTCAGACAGCTTGAGAAGGATTTTCGCAACACGCCGGGGCAAAAGCTGGTGGTGCTGGTGACCGACGGCATCGAGACCTGCGCCAACCAGCCCGGCCACCCGGATTACCCGCCGGTGGTGGTCAGACAGCTCATGGACAAGGGGCTGAAACTGCGGGTCAATATCGTCGGCTTCGATATTGGCGACAGCATCACCCGGGACTTCCTTGCCGATCTCGCCGGCATTTCCGGGGGCTCCTACTACCCGGCGGGCAGCACCCGCGAACTGCAGCGCGCCATCCGCCAGGCCATGCAGGTGTCTTTCACGGTTACCGATGCCAGTGGCGCCAAGGTGGCCCAGGGCTCGGTTGGAACCCATTTGTCGCTGGCGACCGGACATTACACCGTGCGGCTGGCGGCGCTTAAGAATATCGAAATCGAGAGCGTGCAGATCAAACCCGGCCAGGACACCAGACTGCTGCTCGGCGCCAAGCGCAAAAAGATGACCCTGGTGCGCAGCATCGTGGCGCCGGACACGCCGTTGCCGCCGGGTGTGCGCATCATGGCCCCGATTGCGCCACCGGCGGCGTCGGTACGCCGAAGCCCGGCAGAAATCCGCGCGGCGCGGATCCAACGATTGCTGGACAACGCACGGATGTTGACCGACGAGAAGCGCCTGACCACGCCCGCGGGCTCTTCCGCCGTTGACCGCTACCGCCAGGTGTTGGCCCTGGCCCCAGGCAACGCCACGGCCAAGGCGGGACTGGAAGAAATCGCCGGCATCTACCAGGGCTGGGCCCGGGCCAACATGGGCAAAAAAGACTATGGCAAGGCCATTCAATATCTCGACAAGGCGATTGCGGTGGGCGGTGAACGCCCCGGCCTTGTTGCCCTGAGGGAGAAGGCCCGCAAGCGGGTGCGTGATGCGCAACTGGCGAGCAGGGCCCAGGCCAGAGCACAAGCCGAGATCAGAGCCAGGGCGGAGGCGGAGGCAAAGGCAAGGGCGGAGGCAAGGGCCAGGGCGGAGGAAGAGGCAAAACGGCGCCGATTGGCACGGCGATCGCCGGATAGAGCCCCGATCGCCAGCCCCTCCCTGCCGCCGGTGCTCTCGGGCGTGCCAGGGGTTATCGATTCCGCAACCCTGATCTTCGGCAAGAACCGGGCATCGCTTTATGGTGTCCAAAGCCTTGGCGGCGCTTACCGGCGGGGGCTTGAGCAATATATCGCAGGCCGGCGGGTGAAATGTTCTCTGGTGAGCAGCAAACGCTACCGCTGTGTTGTCGGCGGGTGGGATTTGTCCGAGGCGGTGCTGATCAACGGTGCCGCGCGCGCGGCTGGCGATGCAACCCGCCGGCTGCGCGATGCCGAGGCCACCGCGCGCAGAGGCCGCAAGGGTGTCTGGTCCCGCTAAATGACCAGGGTTACAATTGGTTTGAAACCCCGGCCATTCCCCGGGCTTAGCCGCCGTCGGGGGCCAAGCGCGGCACCAGGCGGAGCGCGTTGTCCCGCTCGATGGCCGAACGCTCGGCCTCGCTCAAACCGCAATCGTCAAGCCCGGCAAGGGTCGGGCCGATGCGGCCATAGGGGAAATCGCTGCCGAACAGTATCTGGCTCACCGGCACCACCGCGCGCAATGCACCGAGCGCGATGGGATTGGTCGAAGTCGCGGTGTCGAAATGAAGCCGCGCCAACTCGGCCCGGTAGCCGTCGGGCGCGAGGCCGGGGAAATCCTTCATCCGCGTCGTGCCCCATTCGATGCGCCCGGTGAGCGCCGGCAAAACGCCGCCGGCGTGGCAGAATACGAAACGGATATTGCGGCAACGGTTGAAGGTGCCGCTAAACATAAGGCTCAGGATCGCGCGCGCGGTGTCGAAGGGGTATTCGATCAGGGACGAAGAGAGCCCCAACAAGCCATCGCAGCAGAACGGCACCGTCGGGTGGATATAGACCAGCGCCCCCCTGCGGTTAAGCTCGTCGAAAATCGGAACGTATTCGGCATCGCCCGGCCATTTGTCACCGAAATTGGTGGCCATGCCGACGCCGTCGGCATCAAGCGTATCGAAGGCGTATTCGATCTCCGCCATACTCCCCTCCACATCGCGCATGGACAGGAATGCGAACAGGCCAAAGCGGTCCGGGCGCCCCTTGACCATCTCGGCGCCGTATTCGTTGAAATGGCGCACGGTCTTGCGCAACCAGGCCTGGTCATGGCGCCACCAGTCGGGCGGGATTGAGGACGCCGACAACGCCACCGAGGCGACCTCGTGGCTGTCCATTTCGTCGAGCGACGCCTGGGGCGTCCAACCCTTGGTCGGGCCGCCGCCGAGAACATCCTTGAGGGCCGGTGGATAGAAATGATGATGAACGTCGATGCAGTGGCTTGCCATGGCTCTATTCTCTTTTCACGCTATACACGCCCGCCTTCGCACGCCAGGCCTAAGAGTGGCCTGCCACCCGACCTGCCTGCGCGAAGCCGAAGCTTCGCTTCGGCGAAGGCAGGAGCCGAAGGCGTAGGTTGGCGGAGGGGGCAGTCAGGTGCAAACTGTTTTCTGCCAAAATTCCCTGATAACCCCTGATTTACAGGGAAATAACACAAATTAACAGGGAATCGGCGTTTCTGTGTTGGATATTCCCACACACTTTCAGCCATTTACAGGAGAATTCCCTAGGCAATGGAACAGGGAATTTAAATGCGGGAACAGGGAAATTTTTGTGTGTATCAGGGAACTCAACCGACAAACTCAGGTCTTAATCATGTCGCAATTCGAACCCTAGGCCTGACGGCTGAGCAC
>CBDUSV010000108.1:0-8527 GCA_965369885.1 uncultured bacterium | reverse complement strand
AGCGGCCCTCGGTGTCGAATTTCCAGCCGTGATAGGCGCAGCGGATGCCGTCGTCCTCGACGAAGCCGTAATACATCGACGCCGAGCGGTGGCAGCATTGCTCCTCGATCAGGCCGATGCGGCCCTGGCCGTCCTTAAACAGCACCAGGTCCTCGCCGAGCGCGCGGACCCTCTTGGTGGGCTTGTCGTCGGTGAGCTCGGCGACCGCCGCCACCGGGTGCCAGTAGCGCCTGAGCATCTCGCCGGCGGGCGTCCCGGCGCCGACCCTGGTTAGGCGTTCATTGGTATCTTGTGAGATCATCTTTCCCTCCACATGTCACAACCCGCAGCACGCCCCCCGGATACAGCAAAATATAGGCGCAATGGTCATATTCCGCCACCTCATTGCGTCCCATGGCGGTCTTGCCCGCCTTGATCCCGGCTGGCTTAGTTGGAAGCCCCCCAATATGCAAAGCCCATGGCGCAACCGACGCCGTTCTCGTCACGGTAGCACGGCACGTAATCCAACATGGTGGCCGGGCTGCCCGCCACCGCCGCGGTGGCGATCCAGTTGCGCAGCTCCGAGGTGCCATGGACGATGCTGTCGTCGGGTATGGCGCGGAAATAATCGGTGTCAAAGGCCTCGAGCGCGGTGATGAAGGCGCCGTCCACGGCCTCGTCGATCTTGGTGTGGCTGAGCCCGCCCGAGGCGACCACCACCACGGTGTCGACCAAATCGGATTTTCTCAGGATGTCCCCCAGGGCCTTGCCGAAATCAAAGCAGCGCGCCGCCGACGGCACCGGCGGGTAGAAGGTGTTGATCATGACCGGAACCACGTGACGGTTGGGTTCGGGCATCAAATAGTAGAGCGCCCGGCCAAAGGCGTGGCCGAGGCCGGCTTCGTAACGGTTCTCCCGCGACCACGACGGATCGAACCCGGCCGCCATCAATTCCTCGATCAATTCGAGGCCGAGATCGGCGTGCATGTCATAGCGCTTGACCTGATCCAGGGGATTTTCACCGAGATAGTGGAACTTGCGCCCGGCATCGGCTTCCTCGCCGATGAAGATGGTGAAGGGCGGCGTGTTGTCGGAAAATATATTCTCATGCTGATCGTCGCCGATGATGACGACGACATCCGGCGCCAGCGCTTCCAACCTCTCCTTGAGGTCCGCGATCGCCGCATCGCAGCGCGCCCCGTTGGCGCGCTTGGCATCCATGGTCAGTTCCGCCTCGATGCCGTCTTTCGGAAAGAACGGCGGTCCAACCCGGGCGGGGAGCTCATGCCACTTGTCCGGCGGCATCAAAAGCTGGGGTGAATGGGGCATTGCCAGACAACCGATGATTTCAGCCATGTGCAGTCCTCCCCACGGCGCGGGCCGGCCCGGATGATCGGGATATGGCTCAAGCCGGGTTTTATTGGTAAGTCATTGTGAATTATAGAAGATTTTTTGTCAAGCCAGCGACTAGCGCGCGGCCATGCCGCAGTTTGAAATTTGCCCCGGCGATTGCCCAATCCGAGATCAAAGGCCGGCTTGGGGATGAAACCAAAAAGTCAAAGTTAGTCGTGAGTTGCCATAATGAACAACAAGAATATAATGTGATATAAACAAAACGCTGTTTCAAGTTATGGTGAGCAAGTGATTTTCCGCATTACAGCGCCACCACAAGGAAATCATTCACCCCTGAAAGGCAGCATCATAATTTAATTGGGGCTTATATGTCTGGCTTACTAGTTAATCACCAAGTCATAAAAAGGTTTTTCATAATCAGCATGCTGGCTGTCACATTCGCGCCCAGCATATTGATGTTTCTATCTCTTCAAGATATTGGCGGTTTCGGAGTCTTTATTCTATATTATATGGCTTTACGCTTAAGTTTAGCGCATGTTCCAATGACTTTTTATCTTTTGATCGACAAGGATATTAGGTCTAAATGTCGCAATGATTTGATCAATAGCATGATTATTCCCTTGGGGCTTTTTGTCATAAGCATTTATGCGGTCATAAACGCCCCTCTTTATGTCACCCTGATTTTTGTAATTTTTTATTTCCATTATCAAGCTTGGCATTTCGGGTCTCAAAATATTGGAATTTGTAGTTTATTCGCCATATCCACGGAAAATCGCCCTATTACACTGGCCGAAAGGAGAACGATAAAACTATCAACAATTGGTGGCATGTTGGGGACGATAGCCACCTTTCAATCATCCAATTTTACTCTTGATCCCATAGTGTTTCCTTTTGATTTAGCTGAACTTTTTATGGCATCAAAAATACTTTTTCACATTGGCGCCACATTAACCGCGTGCAGTGTATCTTATGCATTATATCTAATAATAAAGACCAGATTATATGCCAATCCTGTGAATTGTATGATTTATATTGCATGCGTCATATTTTTTGTCCCCATATTCCTCTTCAATGAAGTTTTGTTGATATATATGACATATACCATCGCGCATGGCCTGCAATATGTCCTCATACTTTTCTTTCATTCGCTGACAAAAATGCAGAATCTCAAAGTTGATGTCAGCCGCACCACGATCATGCGCTGTTCACTTCCTATTGTTGTATTTCTCATATTTTGCATGTCACTCATGACAATTTGGGCCCATAGAGATTCCTATGGAGATGGAATTGAGGCGCTCATACCCTGGTTTATTTCTTATATAAAGAGTGGGGATAGCGCCATTCGTATTTCCATGGGCATAGTTTTTGGCTTGTCCCTGGCCCATTTCTGGTTTGATCAGAATCTTTGGAAATTCCGCAACCCTCAAACCGCGAATTGGATGAAATCCCGCTATCCATTCCTTTTTGGCCAGCTTAGTTCCCTTTGACTGCCAATGGGACTGGTCATGAAGACCCACTCCCCCCGGCCCTGGCCTTGCACATTCTTGACCCCCTATCAGGGGCGGTATAGCGTTCCACACAACACGCCAATGAATAGCGATCCTTGAAGATCGCATGGGTGATGGGGAAAACGTCCTAATGACAACAGCGGATGAGAACCAACTTCTGACCCGGACCGGTCCCGGAACCCCTGGTGGTGAGATGATGCGCCGCTATTGGCACCCGGTGGCGCTCGGCACGGAACTGCCCGAGGGCGGAGCGCCGTTGCCGATTCGTATCCTGAGCGAGGATCTGGTGCTGTTTCGCGATGAGGACGGCCAAGTCGGGTTGCTTCAGCGCGCCTGTCCCCACCGCTGCGCCGATCTGAGCTATGGCCGGCTTGAGGACGGTGGGCTCAGATGCCTCTATCACGGCTGGCTGTTCGACATCGCCGGCAACTGCCTCGAACAACCGGGCGAGCCGGATGACAGCACCTACAAGGACGAGGTCAAGGCGGCCGCCTATCCCTGCCGCGAGATCGCCGGCATGATCTTCGCGTATCTCGGCCAGGGCCAGCCAACCGAGTTTCCCGACTATGAATTCCTCCAGGCGGATGAAGATCACCGCTGGCTGTTGCGCTCCGAGCTCGAATGCAACTACCTGCAATCGCTAGAGGGCAATATCGATCCGGTTCATCTGTCCTATCTGCACCGGCCCCACAAGCGCCGGGACACCAGGCCGGTGCCGGGTTCCGACAAATCGGCGGACGAGTTCTACGCCGCCCAGCGCCGGCCCGATCTTGACCTCGAGGAGACCGACTACGGCATCCGCATCTTTTCGATCCGGAGTTTGGACGGGGCTGAGAAATATGTCCGCATCACCAACTTCATCATGCCCGACGCAGCCGCCATCGTCGGCCAGGAGGGGCGCATCAATGAAGGCTATTCGGTCCATTGGCACGTGCCCATCGACGACACCCACAATATGCGTTTCGACTTCGTCTATAACCGGGTCAAGGCGATCGACAAGGAAAGATATGACCAACGCGCGGCAAACTATGTCGGCGTCGACGGCATCGAGCCCCGCACGCTCGCCAACCGCTATTTGCAGGACCGGGGGTTGATGGAAGCTGAGAATTTCACCGGCATGGGGCCCTCCTTCAACGTCCACGATGCCTTTGCCAGCGAGAGCCAGGGACCGGTCCATGACCGCACCCGCGAGCATCTCGCCACGTCTGACCGCATCACCGTCCGTGCCCGGCGCCAATTGCTCGAAGCCATCGCGCACGTGCAGGACGGCAAGGACCCAAGGGGCGTGGTGCGCGATGCGGCGGTCAACGACCGCACGGAACTGATCGTGATGTCGGAAGTGATGCCCAGTTCCGTCGATCACAAGGAATTCTGGAAAACCAAGATCATCCGCCGGGCAGCGGCGGAATAAACCGGCCATCCAGGGCCCGATTGTGCTAAATCTATCGGGCTGGAAATGGCAAATCAGCCCACCACCGAACCCTCCGAGGCTGGGTGGCAAGATAACAAATGTTGGGAGAACACACCCGTGGCCCAAATCGTCGGATGCTTGGCCATGTCCCATGGCCCGCAGTTGCTGACCCCGCCGGACAAATGGCGGGAACTGCCGGTCCGCACCAAGGGGCCCTTCAATCCCAAGCCCGGCATCGCGGCGGAATTGACCCCCGACGCCTTGCGCGCCCATGGCGGACGCTGTGATGCCGCCATCGAAGTGCTCCGCGCCAGGCTCGCCCAATGGGCGCCGGACACGGTGGTGATCGTCGGCGACGACCAGGGCGAGAACATCCTCAACGACAACATGCCGCCCTTCACCATCTTCCTCGGCCCTGAGGTGGACGCGACCCGGCGATACCGCTATTTCGGCCAATCCGAGACCGACCAGATCACCCACTACAAGGTCAATGACGGGCTTGCCGAGGAAGCGATCCGGGGCCTGATGGAGGGCGGCTTCGATCCCTCGTGGTCACGGGAGACCCGCTACCATGCCGGTCTCGGCCATGCCTTCGGCCGGGTTCTCCATTTCCTCATGACCGACGCCGATTGCGCCATCGTCCCGGTCATGGTCAACACTTACTACCCGCCGGCGCCGTCGGCGCGGCGCTGTTTCGATTTCGGCGCCACGTTGGCCGGCATTTTTGAGCGCACGGATGCCGCCGAACGGATCGTCGTCATCGCGTCCGGCGGGCTCAGCCACACCGTCATCGACGAGGCCCTGGACCGGGATTTCATGGCGGCCGTCGAATCCTTTGATGTGGACTACATGGCGGGCATGTCCAACCAGACACTCACCACCGGCACGTCGGAAATCCGTAACTGGATCGTCGCCGCCGGCGTCGCCGGCCAGGGCGGCAACATGGTCGACTACATTCCGTGTTACCGCACCGATCAAGGCGTCGGATGCGCCATGGGCTTCGCCTATTGGGAGAAACAAGCCGCTTAAGACACCACCGCGAATAACAACAACAGGAGAACGTCATGATCATCGATATTCACGCCCATTTCACCGCCCCGGTCGAACTTTTCGCCTACAAGTCCAACCTGCTGGCGAGCCGGTCGCGGGGACGTGGAGATCTTAAGCTGAGTGATGAGTTGATCATCGCGGCGTTGAACAAGCCGGTCCATGGCGGCAACTCCCATCTCCAGCAGCTCAAGGAGGTCGGAACCGACATGCAAATCATCTCGCCCCGGCCCTATCAGCTGATGCATTCGGAGAAGCCCGAGGCCCTGGTTCATGCCTTCACCCGGTCGTGCAACAACCTCACCGCCCGCCAGGTCGAGCTGTTCCCCGAACTGTTCGTCGGCATGGCGTGTCTACCCCAGAATATGGGCGTCGACCCGTCGAACTCGATCCCCGAGCTCGAACGCTGCGTCAAGGAGCTTGGCATGGTCGGCTGCCTGCTCAACCCGGACCCGTCGGAAGGGCTGGGACCGACGCCGCCGGGCCTCGGCGACGAGTACTGGTACCCGATCTATGAAAAGATGGTGGAATTGGATGTCCCGGCCCTGGTCCATGCCGCGGGCTGCCGTTCCCACCGCCACGACTACACCCTGAATTTCATCATCGAGGAGAGCATCGCCATCGTCTCGCTGCTGAGTTCGACGGTGTTCGAGGATTTCCCCGCCCTCAAAATGATCATCTGCCATGGCGGCGGCGCCATTCCCTATCAGATCGGACGCTTCCGGGCCGGGCGGGTCAAGAGCAACCGCGGCTCGTTCGAGGACGATTTCCGCAAGCTCTATTTCGACACCGCGCTTTACACCCAGGACGCGCTGGCCATGCTGTTCCGTTGGGCCGGACCCGAGCGCTGCATGTTCGGTACCGAACGCCCCGGCGCCGGCACCGCCAAGGATCCCAAGACCGGCGGTTGGATGGACGACACCAGGCCGATGATCGAAGGCATCGAGGAGCTTGACGACCAGGACAAGAAAAACATCTTCGAGGACAATGCCCGCAAACTGTTCAACCTCAAGGTCTAGGGTGGGGATCGGACATGGCGAAACCAAAGGATGATCCGGCCGGACGGGAGCTTGTCGCCAAATCCTGCCGCATGCTGGGCAATCTGGAACTGACCAAGGCGGCGACCGGCCATGTCAGCCAGCGCATCGGCGACAGCGACCACGTGCTGATCCGCGCCCGCGGGCCGGACGAGCTCGGCGTGCGCTACACCACCACCGACCAGGTCATCACCGTCGATCTTGACGGCCAACTGGTCGATGGGCCCGAGGGTCTCGCCGCGCCCCAGGAGGTCTTCATCCACACCTGGCTCTACCGCACCCGGCCCGAGGTCAAGAGCGTGATCCACATCCACCCGGCGACGGTGGTGCTGTTCACCATCTGCAACAAGCAGCTTCTGCCGCTTTATGGCGCCTATGACCCGTCCAGCCTGGATCTGGTGCTTGACGGCATCCCGACCTATGGCCGCTCCATCACCATCCGCACCGACGAGCTCGGCCGCGAATTCAGCAAGGCCATGGGCAACAAGCGGGCGTGTCTGATGCGGGGCCACGGCATCACCACCGCAGGCGCCACCGTCGAGGAAGCCACCGTCACCGCCATCAAGCTCAACGAGCTCGCCGAGATGAATTACCGGGCCAGTCTTCTGGGCGACCCGCAGCCGATCTCGGACGAGGATATCGAGGTCTTCCAGTCGCGCAACAAGGGCGCGGGGGCACGGCCGAGAATATCCACCCACCTGGGCTCCACATGGCGGTATTATGCCGAATTGACCGGGGCATGAATCACCCCTGACCACAGTCTTGGGTGCTGCATTCAAGGAGGGAACGATGGGCCAAATTGTTCAAGGGATTGCGACCCCCCACGGGCCCCAGCTGCGCCTTCCGTTCGAGGGCTGGCTGGCGCTTCGCGACAAGGATGAAACCGACAAGCGGATAGATTTCGCGGCCTTGCGCAAGACCGTCAAGCCGGGAATCGAAGATGAGATCACCGAGGCGCGCATGCAAGCGCGCTATGACGCCTGCCAGGCAAATCTGGCGGCCTTGGGGGAGCGGCTTCGCCAAGCCAATCCCGATGTCATCGTTATCATTGGCGATGATCAGCATGAGCAGTTCCATGGCGGCAACATGCCGATGTTCTGCGTCTATCATGGCGATGCCGTCCAACTGGCGCGGCGAAGCCAGGAAAAGAGCGGCGAGAGGATCGGGTCCCGCGCCTGGAAGGCTCCGCGGCTACAGGAATTGCAGATCGCCGCGGATGAGGCTCTCGAAGGGCCGCGCGTGCGCCCGGCGGACCGGGAGCTGGGCGAACACCTCATTACCTCGCTACGCGACGACAATTTCGACGTGGCGGCCTCCGATGAGTTGCGCCCCGAGGCCGGTCTTGGCCACGCCTTCGCCTTCCTCTACCAGAACCTGCTTCCCGGCACGGAGATCCCCATAGTCCCGGTGATGGTCAACACCATCTTCCCGCCCAATCAGCCGGCACCGGGGCGATGCCATGCCCTGGGCCAGGCACTACGCCGGGCCATCGATGCCTGGCCCAAGGATACGCGCGTCGCCATCATGGCGTCGGGAGGGCTGAGCCACACCGTCATCGATGAAGACATCGATCATCGCACCATGGACGCGGTCGTGAACAGCGATGGCGCGGCGCTTATGGCATTGCCGCGCGATAGCCTGCAGCTCGGCACGTCTGAGATCCTGAACTGGATCGCGGCCGCCGGCGCCATGGAAGACATGAGCCCACATGCGGTTGGCGATTATATTCCGGCCTACCGCACGGCGGCGGGCACCGGCTGCGGCATGGGCTTTGTCTATTGGACACCCGAGGCCGCCTAGCTCACCCGTCAAATCCGAATGAACGATTTGAATGAGGGCGCGATGGGGCTATGATTACTACGGTAACTAAGGTTATTCGGGGGAGAAGACAATGCTGAGCCATGAAATGAATGAGCGGCTTTGCCGGGTCGGACCGGGAACGCCGGGGGGCGAAATGCTACGGCGCTACTGGCATCCCATCGCCGTGGCCTCGGAATTGACCCATGAGGCCCCGACAAAGAAGGTGGGGATCCTGGGCGAGGATCTGGTGCTGTTTAAGGACGGCCAGGGCCACATCGGCCTGATCGAGGAGATGTGCTGCCACCGCTCGGCGTCGATGTTATACGGTTTCGTCGAAGACGACGGCATCCGCTGCGCCTATCACGGCTGGAAATTCGACACCGAGGGCCGCT
>CBDUSV010000107.1:0-8530 GCA_965369885.1 uncultured bacterium | reverse complement strand
GGCCAGCGCCTTCGCCGCATCCAGACGGTTGGGCGAGTCCTTGACATTACGGATGCCTTGATCGGTGTAGTTCAGGAGCATGATGTATGTGGGCATGGTTTCCCCCTTTCGGGTTCAATGCCTGAAGTTAGCTGACTGCTTGTCAGCGGCCTATTCGAAACAGTTTTTATCCTGAGCGCGGCCTTTGCCAGGGTGCCCGTTGAATGGGTTGAACGGGTTCTTCCGCGCAATTACCCTACGATCTGGTATCGTTTGACGACGGCTTTCGCGCCCTGAAGTTGCCGGGAATGGCTCTGAATTTGCTTGTGCTCTTCGCTTTCCCGATAGGCGTCAATGTCCGCCTGGCTTTCCCATTCCGCATAGGAAATATACTCGCCCGGGGCGTCTTCACATTTTAGGAGTTGTTCCGAGCGGCACCCCTTCTGCTGGATCATCAACGGCGCGCAATCCTCTTTCCAGATCCGCTCCGCTTCGGCAGTTTGGCTTGAATCCACGATTACATGAATTAATCTGACAACCGTCATTTCCAGCCTCCTCTTTTCATAACCGCTTCCGCAGATTCTTAGATATTGCTCTTCTGGAAAAATACCAGAGCTTATTGGCCTCGGTAAGGAGGCACCGTACTGGTCAGTCGCCACCCTCGAATTTGAACGAAATTTTCAACTTGGTCCGAAATGCCACGACCTTTCCGTCGGCGACTTGCATGTCTTGTTCCACCACTTTGGCTATGCGCAGATCGCGAAGCGTCTCTCCCGCTTTTGCAACGGCTGCGGCGGCGGCTTTTTCCCACGACTCATCGCTCGTGCCAACGAGTTCAATTACCTTGTAAACGCTTTCAGCCATTTTCTTCCCTCCTCTGAAAAGGTCATGCGCGATCGAATTTAAACCGGGATTTCCGATTTGAATTCTCGCGGCAGGGTTGATCGTGCCTCAGTACCGCCCGGCAGGCAACATGCCAGTGCTCTGGGGACGGTGCACGCCAGCGATGCACGGCATCGCCTCGCTGATTGTCGATTGGCTTCCGGCATCGATATCACCCGATCCGCAACTAGATGCAGAACGGAGCCACGGCATGATGCCGGGAAAACCCATGTTCTCTGGGGGATCAAAGCCCTTCGGGGGATCAAACGCTTTCAGCGTTTGATGGTGCCGCCGGGAGGAATCGAACCTCCGGCCCCGCCCTTACCAAGGGCGTGCTCTACCCCTGAGCTACGGCGGCACTGGGGCGCACCATGCCACAGGGCCCACCGCCGTGCAACGGGGCGGCCTGCATTCGCCGTGGCGAAGCCTCGGCTTCCCGCGGGCTTGCCTCGCAACATGTCCCATGTGCGCTTCTAGGTGCATCGCGGGGCGAGACCATGTAAATTCTCCCTTCCATGAGTGACCAGCAAAAGACATCCCCCCCGACATCGGCTGAGCCAAGCGCGCCGACGGCGAAGCTGGCCGCGCGCCACCGCCGCCAGGCCGAGGCCTTGCGCGAGAACCTGGCCAAGCGTAAGCGCCAGGGCCGGGGCGATGCTGACGCGCCGCCTGTTCCAGCCCAACACCCAAGCAAGGCTGACGGTGAGCGTGATGGATAGGATCCGCATCCGTGGCGGCAACCGGCTGGTGGGCGCCATTCAAATCAGCGGCGCCAAGAACGCGGCCCTGCCTCTGATGGCGGCGAGCCTGTTGACCGAGGAGACCCTCAGCCTGGCCAATCTGCCCCATCTCGCCGACATCACCATCCTGGCCAATCTGCTGGCCGAGCTCGGCGTCGACATCCGCATGGAGGGCGATGTCGCCAATGGCGGCCATGCCGGCCGGGTCCTGGCGCTCCAGGCCGGCAACATCGCCAGCACCACCGCGCCCTATCATCTGGTCCGCACCATGCGCGCCTCGGTTTTGGTGCTGGGGCCGTTGCTGGCCCGCGCCGGACGCGCCCGGGTGTCCATGCCCGGCGGCTGCGCCATCGGCAACCGGCCGGTCGATCTGCATTTGAAGGGCCTGGTCCAGCTCGGCGCCGAGATCGAGCTTGCCGAGGGCTATATCGACGCCGCCGCCCCCAAGGGGCTGACCGGCGCCCATATCGTCTTTCCCACCGTCTCGGTGGGGGCGACGGAGAATCTGATGATGGCGGCGAGCCTGGCCAAGGGCGAGACCGTGCTGGTCAATGCGGCGCGCGAGCCCGAGATCGGCGATCTCGCCCAATGCCTGGTGGCCATGGGCGCCGACATCACCGGCATCGGCACCGACACCCTGACCATCCGCGGCGTCGAGCGCCTCACCGGCGCCTTCCACCAGGTGGTGCCGGACCGCATCGAGACCGGCACCTACGCCATGGCGGCGGCGATCACCGGCGGCGAGGTGACCCTGGTCAACAGCCGGGCCGACCAGATGGAAACCGCGCTGGAGAAATTGACCGAGGCCGGCATCAAGGTGACCTCGGGCGAAGACGGCATCACCGTGAGGGCGGGCAACAAACGCTTTCGCGGCGTCGATGTCATGACCGAGCCCTTCCCCGGCTTTCCCACCGATCTCCAGGCCCAGATCATGGCCCTGATGTCGGTGGCGTCGGGCGCCTCGATGATCACCGAGACCATCTTCGAGAACCGCTTCATGCATGTGCCCGAGCTTGCCCGCATGGGCGCCGACATCACCGTGCACGGGGCCTCGGCCATGGTCCGCGGCGTCTCCGGCCTGGTCGGCGCCGAGGTCATGGCCACCGATCTCAGGGCGTCGGTGTCGCTTGTCCTCGCCGCCCTCGTGGCCGAAGGCGAGACCGTGATCAACCGGGTCTATCATCTCGACCGCGGCTATGAGCGCCTGGAGGACAAGCTGGCGGCCTGCGGCGCCGATATCGAACGCATCGAGGGCTAGGGCCCTAATAATCGAGGCCGATGATGGTGAAAAAACTCAAACTCCGCGCCATAGATGATGAGGACATCAAGATCCTGTCGTCCTGCCTGCAGGATGCCCTGGTGCCGGCGGGCGACATGGAATACTTCCCCGACGATAGCCGTTTTGTCCTGGTCGCCAGCCGCTTCTGTTGGGAACGGCCGGCGGAAAGCCTCGATACCGGCAAGGAGTTTTATGAGCGCATCCACTGCGCGCTCACATTCGACGGGGTCAAGAAGGTCCGCCGCCGGGGCATTTCGCGCCGCGATCCGGCCCAGTTGCTGGCGATTCTGTCCCTCGGCTTCAAGGACGGCACCGTCGAGCTGGTGTTCGCCGGCGGCGCCGCGCTCAGTCTCGACATCGACCCGCTCTGCTGCCGGATCGAGGATTTCGGCGAACCCTGGCCGACGCGCTGGCGGCCCCGTCACGGCAATGACATTTAGGCGGCAATTAGGGCTGGAAGCGGGCGCGCACAACCGTTACATATCCCCGGTTTCAACCACCCGGGTCCAAAGGTGAATATCTTGGCGTCCAACCAGCCCCTGGTCATGGCCTTGCCCAAAGGCCGTATCCTCGACGAGCTTCGGCCGTTGCTGGCGCGCGCCGGTATTGAGCCGGAAGCCGCCTTCGACGATCCCGAAAGCCGGGCGCTGCGCTTCGCCACCAACCGGGACGATCTCGAGCTGATCGCGGTCAGGAGCTTCGATGTCGCCACCATCGTCGCCTTCGGTGGCGCCGAGCTCGGCATTGCCGGCGCCGACGTGGTGATGGAGTTCGATTACCCGGAAATCTACGCCCCGGTCGATCTCGGCATCGGGCGCTGCCGCATGGTGGTGGCGGAGCCCGCCGACATGGTCGCGTCCGACGATCCCAGGCGCTGGTCCCACATCCGCATCGCCACCAAATATCCCTCCATCACGCGGCGCCACTTCGCCGCCCGCGGCGTCCAGGCCGAATGCATCAAGCTGTCGGGCTCGATGGAATTGGCGCCGTCGCTCGGGCTGTGCCGGCGCATCGTCGATCTGGTGTCCACCGGCAACACGCTGAAGGCCAACGGCCTGGTCGAGGTCGAGCAGATTTGCGAGATTTCCTCGCGTCTCGTCGTCAACCGCACCGCGCTCAAGACCCGGCCCGACGAGGTCACCGAATGGATCGAGCGCCTCGGTGGGGCGGTCAATGGCGGGGTGGTCAATGGGGGGCCGGGCAATGGCTCGTAGACTTTCCACCACCGATAACGGCTTCAAGGCCGCCTTCGACGAACTGGTGAACGCCACCCGCGGCGGCGCCGAGGACGTCGACCGCGCCGTCGCCGATATCCTTGCCGCCGTCAAGGCGCGGGGCGACGACGCCGTCATCGAATATTCCGCCCGCTTCGACGGCGCCACCATCACGCCGGACACCATGGCGGTGCCGGCGGCCGAGATCGCCCAGGCGCGGGATGGCTGCGACGCCCAGACCCTGGCGGCGCTCGACTTCGCCGCTTTGCGCATCGAGGAGTATCACCGCCGCCAAATGCCCGAGGACACGTCCTATGATGACGCCACCGGCCTTCGCCTCGGCACCCGCTGGCGGCCGATCGATGCGGTCGGGGTCTATGTGCCCGGCGGCACCGCGGCCTATCCGTCTTCGGTGTTGATGACGGCGTTGCCGGCGCGCATCGCCGGCGTCGGGCGTGTGGTCATGACGGTGCCGGCGCCGGCGGGCAAGATCCCGCCTCTGGTGCTGGCGGCGGCGGAACGCGCCGGCGTTGGCGAGATCTACCGCATCGGCGGCGCCCAGGCCATCGCCGCCCGCGCCTATGGCACCGCCACCATCGTCCCGGTCGACAAGATCGTCGGTCCCGGCAACGCCTATGTCGCCGCCGCCAAGCGCCAGGTCTTCGGCACCGTCGGCATCGACACCATCGCCGGCCCTTCCGAGGTCCTGATCCTCGCCGACGGCCACAACGATCCCGCCTGGATCGCCATCGATTTGCTGGCCCAGGCCGAGCACGACCCATGCGCCCAGGCCATCCTCATCACCGATGACGGCGCTTTTGCCGACCGGGTCGTCGCCGCCGTCGAAGGCCATCTCGAGACCCTGGAGCGCGCCAACACCGCGGGCCAAAGCTGGCGGGATTTCGGCGCCGTCATCATCGTCGAAGAGCTGGAAGCGGCCGTGCCGTTGATCAACGCCCTGGCGCCGGAGCATCTGGAGCTCGCCATCGATGGCGCCGACGCGCTGGCCGACAAGGTCAGCAATGCCGGCGCTATTTTCCTTGGCCGCAACGCGCCCGAGGCCATTGGCGATTATGTCGCCGGCCCCAATCATGTGCTGCCGACGTCAAGGAGCGCGCGGTTTTCCTCGGGGCTAGGGGTTCACGATTTCCTCAAACGTACCGCGCTGATGCGCTGTGATGCCGCCACCCTGGCCGAGATCGGCCCGGCGGCGGTGCGCCTGGCCGAGGCCGAGGGCCTGGGCGCCCATGCCCTGTCGGTGGCGATCCGGCTCAACATACCGCGCAAGGAATAGGGCAAACACGGAATAAGGAGAGGGGGAGGGTGCGAAAACACTTGACCAATGGCCGTGGCGGTCCCATTTTTCCCTCGGTTTTAAACCACTCGTGCAAAGAATATGGCCAAGGAAGAATTGCTGGAGTTCAGCGGGACGGTGACCGAGTTGTTGCCCAACGCCATGTTCCGCGTCGTGCTCGACAACGAACATGAGATTCTCGCCCATACCGCGGGCAAGATGCGCAAGCACCGCATCCGCGTGCTCGCCGGCGACCGGGTTAATGTCGAAATGACACCTTATGATCTGACCAAGGGTCGGATTACTTTCCGTTTCAAATAAACCGGGACCCCATGGGGGTGACATCCACCTCAGATCGGCTGGTGTTGGCATCGGCTTCGCCGCGCCGCCTTGAATTGCTGCGCCAGATCGGCATCGAGCCCGACGCCACGGATCCCGCCGAGATCGACGAGACCCCGGGGCCGAAGGAAACGCCGCGTCAATATGCCCTTCGCCTCGCCGTTGCCAAGGCGGCGGCGGTGGCCGCCAAGCATCCCGGCGCCTGGGTGCTGGGCGCCGATACCACCGTCGCCTGTGGCCGGCGTATCCTGGCCAAGACCGAGGACGCGGCGGTGGCGCGGGGTTGGCTTAAACTGCTGTCGGGGCGGCGCCACCGGGTCCATGGCGGGATTTGCGTCATCGATCCCAAGGGCGGGCGCCACCCCCGCCTGATCACCACCATGGTGACCTTCAAGCGCCTGGATGCGGATGAGATCAAAGCCTATCTTGCAATCGATGAATGGCGCGGCAAGGCCGGCGCCTACGCCATCCAGGGCCGGGCCGCGGTGTTCGTGCGCGCCATCAACGGGTCTTATTCCAACGTGGTCGGGCTCGCCTTGTTCGAAACCCACGCCTTGCTCAATGGATTGGGCTATCGTAGCGACCGCGATGGCGCCCCAGCGCCAGGAGAGCCGGGAGAGTGCGTATGATCGATGAAATCCTCTGTAGCGTCGGGCCGGGTGAGATTCGCGTCGCCTTGATGGAAGGCGGGCGGCTCATGGAATTCGCCGTCGAACGGGCGGCGGAGCGTGACATCGTCGGCAACATCTATCTCGGCCGGGTCGAGAGCGTGGTGCCTTCGATCAATGCCGCCTTCGTCGATCTCGCCATTGGCCGGGACGGCTTTCTGCCCCTCGAGGGGCGGCGCCGTGGCCAGGCCCCGGAGGGCGATAACGGGGCCACGCCGGTCAATGAAGGCGCCGCGGTCCTGGTTCAGGTCGATAAGGCGGCCCAGGGCGACAAGGGGGCGGCCCTCACCCTGGCGCCGACCCTGGCCGGCCACGCCCTGGTCTTCGTCCCCGGCGGGGAAGGGGTCAATATCTCGCGGCGCATCGGCGACGAGGCCGCCCGCGCCCGGATCGCCACCACGGTCGAAGCGGTGGTGGCGGAGATCAATCAAGGGGATGATGACGCCGGCGGCGGCTATATCGTGCGCACCGCCGCGCTGGAGACCGACGAGGCCGCCTTCGCCGCCGAGGCCCGCCAGTTGGCGGCATCGTGGCGGGATATCCAGGCCCGGGCCAAGGACGTCCAGGCGCCGGCGCTGCTCCATGCCGAGCCCGATCTGTTCTCCCGGGTGCTGAGGGACCACGGCGGTGGCGGCATCGCCCGCATCAAGGCCGACGATGCCGGTCCGGTCAATCAGGCCCAGGACCATTTCCAAGGCGCCGACGCCGCGCCGGTGATCGAGCACCATATGGCCGATGAGCCCTTGTTCGAGAGCACCGGGGTCGAGGAGGATCTCGAGACCGCGCTTGGCCCCCGGGTCACCCTGCCCGGCGGCGGCGTCATCGTCATCGAGGCCACCGAGGCGCTTGTCGCCATCGACGTCAATTCCGCCCGCCATGGCGGCGACAATCCGGATGCCGCCGCCCTTGAGGTCAATCTCGAGGCGGCGCGGGAGATCGCCCGCCAGGTGCGGCTGCGCAACATCGCCGGCCTCATCGTCATCGATTTCATCCATATGAAAGACGGGGCGCATATGGACCGGGTGCATGACGAACTGGCCACGGCGCTCGAAGGGGACCCGGCGCTCGCCCGTCTCGGCGGTTTTACCTCCCTTGGCCTGGTCGAGATCGCGCGCCGCCGCCGGGGGGTGCCCCTGGCCCAGCTCTTCATGGTGCCGTGCGAGGCCTGCGAAGGCGAGGGGCTGGAGCCGGCGCCGGACGCGGTGGCCTACCGCGCCCTGGCGGCGGTCGGCTTTGAAGCCCGCCACCATCCCGGCGCCGACGCCACCCTTATCGTCGCGCCCGAGGTCAGCCAGGTGCTGCGTGGGGACGCCGCCGGCACCGTCGAGGCCCTTGCCAACACCATCGGCGCCAAGGTCACATTGCGCGACGATGCCGAATTCCCCATCGATGATTTCGACATCACCTTCGGGTGAAATACGGGCGGGTGAAATCCCCTTGCCCAAATCACCACACCCTAGTAGTGGAGGGGGGCCATGACCGTCACCAAGTTAGTACCCCGCGTCAAGGGCCGGCGCTGCCCGATCTGTGAGAAACCGGCGCTGCAGAAGTTCCGGCCGTTCTGTTCGGCGCGGTGTGCCGATGTCGATCTCGGCGCCTGGCTCGGCGAGCGCTACCGGGTCCCCGCCAACGAGCCGCCGGACGCCGATGAGATCGAGGAGCTGGCGCAAGCCCTGGGTGAGGGCGAGGACGAGGACGGGGGCGAAGGTGGGGACGATGACAATGATGGGGACGGTGGCGCCAAGCCATGGAATTGAGGCGCCGGCCCCTGGACAGGGGCCGGGAATTTTTCTATAAGCGCCACGCCCGCCTCCGTGGCGGGCTTTTCAGGCGCGCACCATGCGCACCCAGATGCCCAGGTAGCTCAGTTGGTAGAGCAGCGGACTGAAAATCCGCGTGTCGGTGGTTCAATTCCACCCCTGGGCACCATTTTTCGCCGAAGCCGGAAAATCCCCCGGAGGGCAGTTTCTAAATTTTCCGAAGGCAAAAAATTCCCCGCGCGGTGGTTCACTGTGACCACTGGTGATCCCCATCATTTTTGCAAGCCATATGCAAGGCGGGCGGACTTTGGCCTGTTTCGGTGTGTGAGCACTGGAGCGCCAAAAAATAACGGCGGCCAGAGAGCCACAGCTGAT
>CBDUSV010000106.1:0-8555 GCA_965369885.1 uncultured bacterium | reverse complement strand
TTGCCGGCTTTCTGGATGTTTTTGTCGTCGCCGAACCCGATCACCCTAAGCCCGATGGTGACGACGAACAGCGCCACCACCATGGGGGCGCCGATGGCGCCGACGGCGCCGAGTTTGCCTTCGTCCCACATGTTCCAGATGATGACCGACAGCACCTGGTTCTCCGGGCCCTCATAGAGGATCAGGGGCAGGCTGGTGAGCCGGACCGCGTGCAGCATGGACCATACCCAGACGCCGACGAAAGTGGGCATCATCAACGGGTAAAAAATGCGCCACATGGTGCGCCAATGGACGGCGCCCGAAACATAAGCGGCCTCTTCCAGGTCCTTGTGGATTTGCATGATGGCGGCGTTCATGGCGCGGGTGCCATAGGCCATGAAGGCGATGATGAAGCCCAGAGTGATGGCCCAGATCGAACCGGCGAGGTGAATGCCGCCCTTGTCGACCTGGATAAACAGCCACAGCAACGCCAATCCCATGACAATGCCGGGAATGGCGTGGGGCACGAAGGCCAACTGGTCGAGAATCTTGCGGCCCCAGAATTTGCTGCGCACGACAACAAGCGAGATGAAGAACGAGACCAGCACCGTGCCGGTGGAGGCGGCAATGGTGACGATGATGGTGTTCTTCAGCGCGATCCCGACCATGTCGGATTCGTACAGGTAGCGGAAATTGTCCAGGGTCAGGGTCTTCAAGGTCTCGGCGGTGGGCTGCTGAAGGAACGGTATGATCGAGATATAGATCAACACGATCAGGGGCAGGACCACCGACAACACCAAATAGGCCACCACCATGAAGAAGGCCGGCCAGCGCCACGCCCCCAGATCAAAGGTCCTGGGGCGGTAGCCCTTGCCGGTGATGATCATGTAGCGTTCGGACCGGCTGATGACCCGGGTATAAAGCGCGATGGCGACCACCGCGACCACCAGGTAGGCCATGGACAGCGCGCTGGCCTCGCCATAATTGGGAATGCCCGAGGCGCTGCTGAGTATGGCGTAGATCTTGGTGCTGAACACGTAGATGCCCGCCGGCATGCCGAGGATGCCGGGAACTTCGAAGGTCTCCAACGCCGACATGGCCTGGTAGATCACCACCGCCATCAAGCCAGGGATCATCAGCTTCAAGGTGACTTTGCGCAGGGTCGATCCCGGGTGTGCCCCCGATGTCGCCGCCGCCTCTTCCAGGGCCGGGTCCATCGAACGCAACAGCGGCACCAGCATCAAAAAGGCGGTCGGCACCAGCCGAAGACCTTCTATGAAGATCATGCCGCCGAGGGAATAGATATTCATCGGCGCGGATTTGAGGCCGAAAATATTCATCAGTTGCAGGTTGATGAAGCCGGACCGTGGGCTGAGCAGCAACACCCAGGCCATGGATTGCAAAAGACCCGGCATGGCCAGGGTCAGGATCACGCCGGCATAGACCCAGATCTTGTGGGGAAGGTTGCTGCGCTCCACCATCCACGCCAGGGTCGCCGCCAGGGTGATACCCAGCACGGTGGCCCCGGTGGTGTAGACCACGGTGTTGTAAAGCACCCCCTCAATCCCCGATTCCCACCACACATCGAGGTAATTCTCGATGGTCATGGACGAAAGAGTGAAGTCCGAGGGCAGCTTTTCCGCACTGAAACTGCCTAAAATCAACAGGGTCACCGGGGTGATGACGAAAAACATCACTCCGATAAGAACCAGCCAATGCCAAAAGTCGGAGGCCTGAAATGCCGGAAGCCTTAATCCGGTCAATCGGGTTCTGAGGGGTTCTACCGTCATGGGTCCACTATGCCAAATCCCGTAATCCAGTGATAGGGCCGGTTTCGGTTTTTTGGGTTGCCACGGTTTGCCGATTGGGCCAGATTGTTGATTGCGAAACAAAACGGCCTCTTTAAGGCCCCCGCGGATCAAGATTTAGGCTCAATGTCTTAAGAGGTCCGCTTCATGTTGGATTAGGGAGAATATCATGACCCAGGGATTAACGGCGGGATCAGCTATTCGCTTATTGGTGTCGGGTGTCGCGGTGGCGGCAGTAATGACGCTTTCGGCGCCGGGATTTTCCGCCGAGCTGCCCAAGGCGACCCAGACCATGTTGAAGGATTTGAAGCTTGATGCCAGCGTCCTAAAGGGGCTGGATCAGGAACTCAAGGTTTCCAATTCCTGGGTCAAGAAATCGACGAAGGAGGGCACCCTTCGGGTGATCTCCACCGGTTTCGAGCCCAAAGTCTTCCGCAAGTTCACCCGCCCATTCCGTGAGCGCTATCCCTGGATCAAATTCTCCTACTCCCGGTCGAGCTATCACGCCCGGGTTGTGAAGACGCTGATCTCCTTCAAGGAAGGCCGCATCGTCACCGATATCATCACCAACTTCACCGGCAGCCACGCCGACTACAAGAAGGCCGGGCTGCTGGCCAACCTCCGGGACCTGCCCAGCTTCAAAAACGCAGCCGGGTTCAACGACAAGGACGGGCTGTGGGCGGCCCAGCGGCTGCGCCACTTCTGCATGGTGATCAACAATAAGAAGGTCAAAAAGAAGGACATGCCCAAGACCTGGGAAGACATCATCACGGATTCCCGCTGGCACAATGGCAAGCTCGCCATCGCCAACCGTCCTCATATCTGGCTCGAGCAGCTCGGCGAGGTCAAGGGCGAGGAGTGGGCGCTGAAATTCATGAATGACCTATTCGGCAAGGTCAAACCCCAGGTCCGCAAGGAGGGCCTGAGCGCCCTGATGGCTCTCGCCATCGTCGGCGAATTTGATGCCTCATTGCCGGGCTCGCCGGCCCGGACCAAGGACTATGTGGACAAGGGCGCGCCGCTCGAATGGCATTGCCCGGAACCGGTGCCGTCGACGGTGACCGAGCTTGGCATCGTCAAGGGTTCACCCCAGCTCCACAGCGCCAAGATCTTTCTCAACTGGTATCTCAGCCGGGAGGGCCAGGTCTCCCAGTGGTACACGCTGCAGTCGGCGCCGGTGCACAAGGATCTGCAGAAATACGGCTTCCACGCCTTCCCCAATGAGATCAAGGGCAAGAAGCTGGCCTTCGGCATCTCGGATCTGATGCAGAGCAAAAGCTCGGTCCACAAGGTCTGGGGCCAGCATTGGGTCAAGATCACCGGTCCCGTCGCCAAGATGAAGACGGTAACCGGCAAGGTCACCGCGGTAAAACGCGGCGGCCGCAGGCTGTTCTTCACGGTCAATGGGAAGAAGAGCAAGGCCAAGATTTCCGGCCGGCGCACCCGGGTCAAGATCGGCGGCAAGGACGCTGTCCGCAAGAACATCAAGCCGGGCATGACCTGCAAGATCACCTATCCCGGCACTGGCGAGGAAGCCAAGGCGGTGTCCTGCTAGTTTAACTGCCTCACGGGTTAATTTCATCGGCGGGCCCCCCAGCGGGGGCCCGCTTTTTCATGTGCCGGGCGCAAGGCGCCGGGTTAAGATGGCGCGGCTTGATAAGCATTACCGAGGACGAGACGGTTTGATGGAACACGATCCCTGGCCGGTCGATGCACAATCCGGTTTTGCGCCGGTGCAGTTTTATCTATGTATTTCGGATTTTGTCGCCGATCCGCCGGCCGACGCGCCCTCGATGGACGAGCTACGCAGCGCCCATAAGGCCTTCACCGCCGGACTGGTGAAATCCGGCCAGATCGCCAGCGCGGGCCGCCTGCACGACGACAATACCGGGGAGAAGGCCGCCCTGGGCCAGAGCATGTTCATTCTGCGTGCCGACACCCGGGCCGAGGCCGAGGCGATCGCGCTCAACGAGCCCTTCACCCGTGCCCGGGTGCGTGCCATGACGATAATCCCCTGGCAGCGTGTGGCGGGTTCGGTCAGCCTTTCGGTCGATGTCGCCAATGGTGACCTCAAACTCGACCGCCGCACCTATGACATCCCGATCAAACAACGCAGCTATCGCGACAAGGAACCGCCGTCTTGACCGAAATCCCGAGGAGGCCGAGGCGACGGCCTTCCAGGAACCCTTCACCAAGCCCGGTGAGGGATCGGCCCTAGACCCTGAGCTTCAGGAGGCGGGCGGCGTTGCGCCCGAGAATGCCGTCCCGGTCCTTGGCGCCAAGGCCGCGGACTTTTTTGACGAAGCCCGCCGGGTCGTCTTCCTGCAGGAACACCGGATAGTCCGAGCCCATGACCACACGGCCGGCGCCGACCTTGCCGACCAGGAATTCCAGCATGTCCGGGTTGTAGACGCAGGTGTCGTAATAGAACCGCTTGATATATGCGCTGGGCTTGCGGGTGATGTTCTTGCGGGTCTCGGGCCGGATTTCGAAGGCGCGGTCCATGCGCCCGGCATAGTAGGGCAGATAGCCGCCGCCATGGGCAAAACAGACCTTGAGCTTGGGGTGGCGTTCCATGATCCCGCTATAGATCAGTGACGCCATGGCCATGGCCTCTTCCAACGGCTGGGCGATGGAGTTCCACAGGAAATAATCCTGCATGCGCTCGGTGCGGTCGAAGCCGTGGGGATGGATATAAACCGGAATATCAAGCGCCTCGGCCTTGGCCCAGAATGCCCGGAGGCTCTTGTCGCCAAGCTCCTTGGTCTCGGTGCGCGAAGAGATGATGACGCCCCGGAGGCCAAGCTTGGTCACCGCGCGGCTGAGCTCGTTCACGGCGCGCCGCGTGTCCTGCAGGGGAACGGTGGCAAGACCGGCGAAGCGGTCGGGGGCGCCATCGACGATCTCGGCGATGCGGTCGTTGCACAGCTTGGCGATTCTCAAGCCGGCGGCACCATCGGCCCAGTAGCAATAATGGCTCAGCATGGCGCTGATGACCTGGATGTCGATGCCGCCCTTGTCCATGTCCCCAAGCCGCACCTTGGGGTCGGTGAGCTTGGGCATGATGATCCTGTATTGGCGGTTCTGGAAGGCGGACGAGCCCTTGGAGACCCGGGGCGGAGGACCCTTGCCTGCGCCTGAGGATTGGCGAATGAAGTCCAGCACCTCGGGCACATTGACATGGGTGTGGAAATCGATGGTCAGCGGCTGTTTTGTCCGTCCCTTGGCGCGCCTCTTGGCCGGCGCCTTTGTGGTCTTGGCCCGGGCCTTGTTTCGCGTTGATGCTGCCATCCGTAATCCTATTCTGTTAAGCCGCGTTGACCATCCAAGCGTCGCAATTTTTGTGTCTTTGAACGCCCCGCCGCGACTGGTTTGGTGGTGCCGACTTTAACTGTTCCTGTTGTTTTTGCTTTTCGCCGCCAGATGGGCGAATTCAACTATCGCCGCCACCAGTTTGGGAATGTCGGCGCGTTCCAGCCCCGCCTGTTTCAAGGTTTCATCGGAGAGAGCAGAGAGCTGCTCATAGAGGTCCCGGCTCATCAGGCCTTCATCGATATCATCGATGATGTGTTGGACCAGGTGAGGCAGCTTTTCAGCGAATAGGCCGAAGATGTCGGTGAGGATTTTGGCCTCTTCTTCATAGGGAAAATGTCTGGGCAGATCGCTTGGTTCATGTTGTTCGGTCATGATGTTGTTCTCCTCTTTGTTTGGGAATGGAAAGAGAACCCGACACAAAGTTATCACGTCTTGTTGGCAATGCAGAGCCAACACTAGGGTCCCCGGACCAATTTCACCACCAAGCCCGGTCCTACGGCCGATAAGAATTTCAAGGTGGTGCTGCTATTCAACGGGCCGCAAAATGTCATGTCCTATCAGTTGTGCGAGATTCCTCGGCTTTTCAATTCCGTGCCCCAAGATGGCGGCGTGCAGGTGCTGGCGGTATGGTGCTACGGAGATCACGCGGAGAGCGAAGCGCAGGCCTGGACCGGGCCTATCGCCAGGCCCCAAAGCCGCCATTTTCGAAGTTTCATCGCCCAGATGACCATGGCGCTGTTTCCCTTGGTCAATCCTCTTGAGGATGATGGTGGCTGGCGTTTGCACTAGCCCTTAGTGGCCCGCGGTTTGTTGGCGAACTCGGGGGTGCGGGAAACCCAGAACCAGAGCAGGCCCAACAGCGTCACTCCCAAAATGCCCATGAGGTAAAAGGCGTATTGGAGGCCGATGAACTCGGCCATCGCCCCCATGGCGAACGGCACCAGGGCGCCGCCAAAACGGTTGAAGGTGAGCCTGAGCGCCGCCACCCGGCCCTGCAAATGGGGCCCAACCGACCGGGCCGCGAGGGACACCATCAGCGGGAAGTTGAGGCCCTGGCCAATGCCACGCAGCGCGATGGCGATGGCCAACAGGACGAAGGTCCCAAGTATCGGGGTGATGGCGATGGAAACCACCGCCAGGATGGTCATGGCGAGCAGCAGCCCGTGTTCCGTATAGCGCCGGGTCAGCGGCCCGATCGACAATGCCGCCACGGCGGAGGTGGCGTTGGCGATGCCGAACATCAAGCCGATGGTGGTGGCGGTAAACCCGTTTTCGATCAGCCAAATCCCATAGAAGGACGATTGGATGCCCGACCCGGTCTGGCGCGCGAAGGTGTTGGCGATCACCAACGCGACGGCGGGTATCATCAACAGCCTGAACGTGGTGCGGTAATCGGACAGTTTGGGCATGACTTGCGCCGCCCGGCTGGTCCGGCTTGGCTCGGGCTCCGCCGTCGCCGGGGTTACCTGGTCCGCCGCCTCGGGCAGGAACCATGCCGCCACGGTGGCGGAAAACCCCCACAGAGCCAGGAAGCCAAAGGCGCCATAGGGCCCGATGAACTCCCAGGAAATTCCGGCGATAAAGGGGCCGAAGAAGCCTCCGACCCGGGCGACCGCCGTCATCCGCCCGGTGTAGACCGGGTGTCCCTTCAGAACCTTGCCGACCAGGGCCTGGGCCCCGATCCAGGTTATGGATTCGGCAATGCCGGCAATCATCTGCAAGGGGATCACGGCCCAGATGTAGGGCAGGGCCGGGAACAGCAAGGTGGTCGCGGCCCCGGCAATGCCAAGCGCGACGAGGACATTGCGCACGCCGAAGCGGTCCAACAAGGCGCCGCCATGGATCGAAAGCGTCACCACCAGAATCTGGCGGGAAGAGATGATCAGACCGATGATGATCGGCGATGCGCCGAGGTGCAGCGCCCACAGCGGCATCACCACCGAGACCGTCAGGAAGGCGCTTCCGGAGAAGAACGAAATCCCATAGACCAGGGCCTGAAGCCGGACCGAAAAGCTCTCGGTGGGGGGTGGGGTCAATGTGGATCAGAACCTAAACGAGATATACCAAGCAACTCGGCTTCCATGGCGATGGTGGCCAAGTTGTGCCCCCATTGTACTGGTTTTCCCTCCACGGCCAACAGATAGCCCGAAATGACGCGCCGCCGGCGGCCCAAGGCTCCCGGGCTATTCAGTCTAGAACGTCAAGCCGTAGGTGAGCAGCACGCCGAGGGTCTCGGAATCGATGTTGGCTTCCTCGGTGGTCTTCCAGCCGATGTCGATGCCAAGGCCAAATTCGAACGCGTAACCGGCCGATATCTGCACAAGATGGTCATCCGTGTCGGTGCCGCCGGCGATATCGGTGTCCCTGGCGGTGCGCGAGAACGCCAGATTCCATTTTTTCCACGTCAATTGCAAAGAGGTGGTCAGGAAATCGACTTCATCGCCGCTGGTGCCGCCGAGGTCATCGAAATGGACGTACTCGATGAAGGGCGAAACCCCGATGCCGCCGACCGAGAAGCTGTACATGGCGGCGATGGCGATGCCGGTCTCATCTTCCGTGCTGCCAGCGCCATCGGCCCGGCTAACGAAGGCGATGTGATACCCGAAGCCAGGCAGCGCCGGGATTTTCTCGCCGTCCAGGGCCACGGCGAAGGACGACAGATCCTCCGTGTTGCCGGGGCCGCCAGACGACAGCCGGGTCCGGCCGCGGTTGTTGATGGCGGATTGGCTCAGCACCGTGGTATCGGCGAAAAACGTGCTCGCCGAAAGCGTATGGGCGCCGAGCCGCTTGTTGGCGAATGTCACCGTCGCGCCAAGACCGATCTGTTCCGCCAATTCGTAACCGGCCTCGCCGAAGTCGGTGCCGTAAACACCCGGCGTGATATCCCAGCCAAGGCCGAAATTGGGTGTGAACTTGCCGGCGAAGACCGAGAACCAATCGGTCGCGTATTTCAGGTAGATATCCTCGATAAATATGCCGTGGTCCTCGAATACCCGGTCGTCCCTGGGGCCGGGATCCCTGATCGCCTGGATCACCCCGTGGACAAGAAAGGACAGCTCGGGAGTGAAGTGAAGGACGGCTTGGGGCTCGGTCAAGGTGGTCAGGTCATTTAGCAC
The DNA here is from genome assembly GCA_965369885.1 of uncultured bacterium. Taxonomy (GTDB): domain Bacteria; phylum Pseudomonadota; class Alphaproteobacteria; order SMXQ01; family SMXQ01; genus JAZFWG01. Next base: position 337 of record CBDUSV010000106.1, on the reverse strand, counting down.
CGCGTCCCCGTTGTCGGATTGGTAGGTCCAGTCATTCTGAATCTCGATCGCCACCTCGCCGCTGACATACGGATAGCTCTTCACCTCGGCGGCCTCGCCGGCGCCCATGGCGCCGGCGAAGAGCACGGCGGCGATGGTTAGCGCACAAGCTGATCTTCGAATCATGGTCCCCTCAGTGTCGTCAAGTCACAGGGTCATCTGGAAAATGGTGGCTAGAACGTCACCACGCTGCGGATCGATTCGCCTTCGTGCATCAGGGTGAAGGCGTCGTTGATATCATCGAGCGCCATGGTGTGGGTGATGAGGTCATCGACGTTGATCTTGCCCTCCATGTACC
>CBDUSV010000105.1:0-8566 GCA_965369885.1 uncultured bacterium | reverse complement strand
TGATATTTGTTGTTATGGGGCTTGCTGTTGGTTGGTTGGCGCGTTTAAGCCCCCGCCATTTCCTTCGCCACCGCGTCCTCGACGATGGTGCCCTTGAAGAAATCCGGGTTCTGGCTGGCGTGGAGGTTGATGGCGTTGGTGAAGGTGAAGTCGCGGAAATCCTCTTCCGTCAGCAGGCCGCTTTCCACCTGCTCATAGGCCTGGGACAGCACCGCCTTCATGTCGGGCACGTCCCAGTGGCTCAAATCCGATGAGAACACCGCCTTGAGGCGGCCGCCCAAATGGTTGGCCTTGGCGTTGAAGGCGGCCGGGTTCATGCGGTCGTCGGCCTCGCAGCCGAAATGGAAGCTGGGAATGAAGAGATCGCGGATGTCTTCGATTTTGGTGATCTCGCACGGCGCCCATTCGTCCAGGTCCGCCGGGTCCTCCTCGCTACTCATGCCGTCGCCGTCACGCCTGAGATCATCGACGAACTTGTCGAACTTGCCCTCGCCATATTCGCTGGCCAGGCTGGCGAGCAGGTCCTTATCGACCCGGTCGGGATTGAGGTTGGCGTTCAGCGCATCGACGTTGCGCTTCTCCCAATGTTCGAACAGGTCATTGTAAAGATTGGTCGCCCAGTTGGCGCCGCCCTCGAGGAAACCGAATTTGAGGTCCGGGAACCGCCTGGTCACGCCGCCCATGAACACGGCCTTGCAGAAGGCCTCGTTGGAGGCGGCGAAATGGCCGATATGGTTGTAGCTGAAATTGACCGTGGTGGCGCGGCTGCCCCAGATGCCCGAGGTGTGCGACGTGACAGCGACCTTGAGGTCAACGCATTTCCGCCACACCGGGTCGTAGTCATGGGCGCTGCCCAGCGCCAGCGGGTCGATCCAGTAGGTATAACGCGCCAGTTCCGGGGCCTCGCGGGCGATGATGGGGATGGGCCGGCGCACCAGCCCCGCCATCATGGTCGCCTTCATGCCAAGCTCGCCGACGGCGAAGTCCAATTCCTCCATGGCCTCGTTCGGGGTGTGCATGGGGATGACGGCGGCCGGCGTCATGCGCTCGGCGTGGCCCGCGAACATATCGTGGTGCATGAGGTTGAGCGCCCGGCAGCCGGCGCGGCGGATTTCCTCGTCGGCAAGCCGGTTGACATGGAGCTTCGAGGTGTAGATCACGGAAAAGTCGATGCCGAATTCGTCCATGCGCTTGGCAAACAGCCCGGGCAGCATCGCCGTCGCCCGGTCCATGGTGTTGCCGGCGGGGATGATCCAGAATGGCGGGCGCTGCACCCGCTTGTCGACGCGTTCCTCCGGCGTCAGCGAATACCAGTAGGACGCGCCGCCGCGCAGCATGCCCTCATACTTGTCGGCGACCTTCTTGCCGCCGGCCTGGGCGAGATATTCCAGGAAGATCGGGTTGTATTCCGAGGTATGGGCGTCGCTGTCGATGACCGGATGGCCGAGTTTTTCCCGCACCTTGGCGGCGTCGATTTTCTTGTCTTTTTCATCCAATGGCATGGTTTCCTCCCAAGGCCCCGTTATGGCCGGGGCCGGCCGGCACTATACCCGGTCCCGGCGCGAAAAAAAACGCCCCCGGCGAGGCGGGGGCGTTCGATGACATGTCTTGGCTGGCCTCAGCTTTTGCAGTCGATGGTCTTGGCCTGCTGGCCGGAGCCGGGATAGAAGAAGGTGCAGGTCATGCCGACCTTGATCTTCTTGCGCTTGGTCTTCTTGCCGTCGAGGGTGACCTTGGTGCGCCGGCCCGAGACCTTGGCCGTGACCTTCTTACCCTTGTACATGATGATGATGCGCCGGCCGCCCTTCTTGGTCGCCGTCACCTTGCCGGTGTGCTTGACCATCTTGATCTTGGCCTTGACCCTTCTGCCCTTATAGATCATGGCGTCGCGGGCGCGGTCGACGATGGCCTGGGGCGTCTTGTACATCTTGGCGACGACCTTCTGCATCTCGGTGCCCGAGACCGGAGAGACGTCGAACTGCATTTTGTTGAGATCCTTGATCAGCTTCTTGTTGGCCGCCGCTTTGCTGAAGGCGGTGCGGATCGCCTTGACCCGGTCGGCCGGCACGCCCGCCGCCATCATGAAGGGCCGGCCCAGGGTCTGGCGGGCGAAGATCAATTCGAGGACGGCTTGATCGTCCTTGCCCTTGGCCAGTTCGGTGACCAGGGGCACATTGCCGATCTCGGGCAATTTGCGCAGGGAGAGCTGGATCAGGATGTTGACCTTCTTGTCCCGCAGCCACTGGCCGCGCTGGCTCTTGAAGGATGTCCACGACCAGCCGCAACGGCCAAAGACTTCGCCGCGCTCCATGGCCAGGGTGATGCCGGTGCCGCTGTAACCGGTGATGATCTTGAACTTGGTGCCGAGGATGTTGTTGAGCACCGATGGGAATTGCTCGGTGTCGTTACGCCCGGCGCCGCCGATTATCAACTCCTTCTTCATGACATCCTGGATGGTCTTGATGCCGGTGGTGTGCCACGCAACGCAGATGCTGACCTCGTTGTTGATGCTGCCAATCCAGTTGATCTTCTTGGCGTCATATTTTGGTCCTTTGATACCGAACAGCGGCAGCATGGCGATAGCGCGCTGTACGGCGCCGATCACGGTGCCGTCCTTTGGCGCCACGTTGTAGACATAGTTCGCCGCGATGACGCTGGCGGCGCCGGGCTTGAACTGGACGATGACCCGTGGTTTGCCGGGGATATATCTGCCCATATAGGCGCCCAGCACGCGGCCGTAGGATCCATAACCGCCGCCCGGTGTGGCGCCGACGATGAGACGGACATTCTTGCCTTTGTAGAAATCGGCGACCGACGCGGCCGTGGCCGACCCCGCGGTTAGGCCGAGAACCAGGGTTCCGGCAAGCCCGATGAGGCTAAGTGAACGCATGAATTTCATAATCTGATACTCCCTGTTTAGAGATATTCACCGATATTTATAATTCTTGATTTGTTGAGCCATACAATCCGCAAGCCCAGGGCCCATGTCAACGGATTTTGACATGGCGATGGGTGTGCCATGGGGCGAGATTGGGGCCCGGTCTGGCGGGCCGGAAAGCCGGCCAGGCCCAAATATATTAGGTGTCGGTACCGGGGGTGGGTTCGCGGACCGGAGCTTGATCGTCAGCCAAAGCGGCCTGGTCGCCGGGAAGGGCGGCTGGTTCGCCATCCAGGCCGACTTCATCGCCGGGATAGGGGATGCCGGCTTTTTCCGCCTTGCGCCTATCCGCTTTCTCCCGCTTGATCTGGGCACGGGCGGCTTTCTTGGCGGCTCTGGCGCGTTCCTTTTGAAGCCGGGCGAAACTGTAATTGGGTTTACGGGCCATATTGTCCTTTCGGCTGGCGCTTAGGGTGTGTACTCACAAAAAGTCGTGGTGCCGGCGGTCCAGCGCCATCACCCTTTATGAGTATACACCCTTAACAGCGCCTACGAAATCAGGGCCCCCAACGCCATAGGGTTAGGGGCCCGTTTCAGTTTTAATATTCAGTGCGAATATTATTAAACGATGATTCAGTCCTGAACCACGAGATTTTCCGCCGCCGACTTGCCGTCGCGGCCGGGGACCAGTTCGAATTCGACCTTTTGGCCTTCCCGCAGAGTCTGCAGGCCTGCCTTTTCAACGCTGGAAATATGGACGAAGGCATCCTTGGATCCGTCATCAGGCTCGATAAAGCCAAAACCCTTGACCGGGTTGAACCATTTCACTGTTCCTGAAGGCATAGGTTACTCCTTTAGATCATAGTTAACGCGGCCCGCTGGGCGGAATCGCGCGTTTGTTGGGCTCACAATCGTCTGGGAGTAACTCGTCGGGGCCGTAGGCAGCTGCGAGAAGTCGCCAGGTTTTGTGCAACCTCGTTTATTCAAATGGGGCAAAATCATCCTTTTTGCAAGAAAAATCCGCATTCCGTGGTGGCTGTTGGCACCTTGATTTTGGCCTTCTCGGCCATGGAATCAGGCCTATTCGGCCGGCCCTTGGATTTTGTCCGGGTTGTCGAGGGCGTAGGTATTGGCGCCCACCAGCTCATCTGTCACGCCATAGCGCGGGTTGCCGGCGGGTTCGGCCCGGGCGCCCAGCAAAAGCATGTATTCGTCCCCGGTGTTGTCGAGCTGATAAAAATCGCCGGCGGGGATCAACGCCATCTGGCCCACCCCGACCGACCTGGTCGAGCCGTCGGGGAAATGAAAGGTGCATTCGCCCTGCATGCAGAAGAAGAATTGGTCGGCGGTGTGCTTGTGCATGGGGCCCTTGGTGCCCGGATAATCGCCGTGTATCCAGGTGTGGAAACTGTCGGAACTGAACAGGACCTTCTTGGAATCGCCGATTTCAAGCTCCGGTTCCTTCAGGATATCCAGGTATTGGATCGTCATGGTGTCTCTCCCTTGCCGTGTTTGCGCCTTGGTCTTGCCCACTGCCGCAAATCCCAGTGTCGCAAATCGGTGATTTCACTGTCAATGGCTGGTCCGGGCCCATGGCCCGAGGTGAATTCGACGAGGAACCGAGGCCCTTGCGGGGTAGGCGGCGCCCAACCATAATTCCTCCTGTGCTCTGTAAAGGGAGATTCATAATGGCCCAAACCGATACCGGTCCCGCGACCGACAGCGCTGCAGCCAAGCCTCTGCTCAAGCTCGGCATCCTTTCCCACGGCACCGTCGAATGCCACGATCTTGGCCGTGCCCGGCGCTTCTATACCGAAATGCTGGGCTTCGAGGTGGTCCAGACCAGCGCAGTGTCCATGATGTTGCGCCACGGCAGTGACACCATCATCGCCTGTGTCGAAACCAAGGGCGAGACCGCCGCCGGCATCTACAGCCATTTCGGCCTCGATGTGGAAAACGAGGACAAGGTCGACGAGGCCCATGGGCTGGTCACGGAGCATCAGGAGCGCTATGGCATCCAGAAGATCACCAAGCCGGTGCATCAGCATGGCACCTATAGCTTCTACCTGATCGATGCCGATGGCAATTGGTGGGAGATCCTCAAGAACCCCAAGGGCGGCTACAATTACGTGTTCGAGTTGGAGGAAACCCGGACCGACTGGCGCCAACAGGAATTCGGCAGCGGCCGGCAACGGCGCTGGGAACAGCAAAACACGGAGAAATAACTGGCCTAGGGCCCGGTGATGTCATCGGCGACCTGGTCGAGGATATCGTTTCGGTCGAGGGTGCGGGCCAGCATCAGGGCGCCTTCCAGGGCCGCGAGAATGGTCATCGCATGGCGCCTTGCATCCCCAGCCGATTTGTCCGCGCCCCTGGCCACCACGCGGGTGAGCCAGTCGAGATTGCGTTCAAAAAACCTGGTGACCTCCGATGCGAGACCCGGCGGCAGAGACGCGATTTCGGCGCCAAGCATGCCGCAAAGGCACATCTGCCGATCGGTCACAAGGGCGTGGCGGTAAAGGCCCCGATAGCGCGCCAGCAGGTCTTCGGGTGTTATCTCCGGGTCGTCGGGATTGCCAAGGGCCTGGAAAAACCGCTCCGTATAGCGCACCGCAACAGCTGCGCCGAGATCGGCCTTGGTGGGGAAGTGGTAGTGGACGCTTGCGCTCTTGATGCCGACTTCGGAGGCGACATCGCGGAAGGAAAAGCCATTGTAGCCCAAGGTGCGGGCAAAGCGCTCGGCGGCATCCAGGATGTCCGAGGCCTTGGTCACCTTGCCGGAGGCATTTTCGCCGGTGCTGCTTTTCGTGGCTGGGGTTCTGGCCATGGCGAAGTCTCACCAAAAAATTATATCTATCGATAGATAGGGGTTGACAAGGGGTAAGGGAAGGGATAGTTTGCCTACCTATCGATAGGTAGAATACAAACAGGAGACAGAAAATGCAACTTTATGAGTACAGCTCTTTTCCCAGCCCGCGCCGGGTCCGCATCTTCGCCGCCGAAAAAGGCATCAAGGATTTGGATCTGGTTCAGATCGATGTGCTAGGCGGCGAGGCCCGCCGCGAGGCTTTCCTGGCCAAGAACCCGTTGGGCCAGGTGCCGGTGCTGGAATTGGACGATGGCACCTGCATCAGCGAAACCACGGCGATTTCGCGCTATTTCGAGGAGTTGAAGCCCTCCCCGGCCTTGTACGGTTCAACCGCGGCGGACAAGGCCAGGGTCGAGATGTGGCAGAGCCGTATCGAGGCCGATCTGATGGCGGCCATGCTGAGTTATTACCACCACGCCACCCCCGGCTTCGGCGACCTGGAGCCCTATCAGAACAAGGCATGGGGCGAGAAAAGCCGGGACCGCGCCCTGGCGACCATGCGCCTTCTCGATAGGGAACTCGGGGCCAAGCCGTTCATCGCCGGCGATGGGTTCTCGATCGCCGACATCACCGCGCTGTGCGCCATCGACTTTGCCAAGGCCGTCGGCACCGACGTGCCGGCCGATCTTGTTCATCTCAGGGCCTGGCATGACCGGGTCTCCAAGCGCGCCAGCGCGTCGGCCTGACACACTTTGCTCAAACCCAACCCCTATCGGGAGATCAGTGATGAAAATCAATGCAGACTTTGCCAAGCCGGCCTCGGTTGCGAGCGAGAGTCTCGCCTGGGCGCCTTCACCCTTGCCGGGGGTGGAGCGGCGTATGTTGGAGCGCGACGGCGAAGAGGTCTCGCGGGTCACCACCGTGGTGCGTTTTGCGCCGCAAAGCCGCTTTTCCGCCCACACCCACATTGGCGGCGAGGAATATCTGGTGCTGGACGGAACCTTTTCCGACCAATATGGCGACTTTCCCGCCGGCACCTATGTGCGCAATCCGGTCGGCTCCCGCCACGCGCCCCATAGCGACGATGGCGCCACCATCCTGGTCAAGCTGTTCTGGATGCATCCGCAAGATCAGGACTATGTCCGCATCGATACCACCCGTGAGGATCAGTGGCGGCCCAGCGGTCTTGACGGGGTGGACATCATGGAACTCCACGAATTCGAGGACACCTCGGAGGCGCTCTATCGCCTTGCCCCTGGCGCGCGCCTGCCGGCCCGCGACCTGCCCGGCGGCGAGGAAGTCTTCGTTCTCGAGGGGAGTTGCGAGGACGAAAATGGCAGCCATGGCAAGGGCGATTGGCTGCGTGCCCCGATCGGCAAGGCGCCCATGCTCCGGACCGGGACCGGTTGCCGCATCTTCGTCAAACGCGGCCATCTTCTCAACCCGCCGCCCGGCCCCGTTTAAGTCTGTTGAACGCCGGGTCTGGTGAACAGCGGAAAGTAGAGCACGGTGAACAGCCCGAAGGCCAAAACCCAGGCGCCGCCCGCGATCCACAGCGCCGCCAAGGCAAAATCCCCGGCCAGCGGCGAGGCCAGGCGCGCGCACGCCGCCACGCTCACCAAGATATAGCAAGCCGTGGTGCCGGCGCCCGCCGTCAATGGACGCCCGCTATGGCCGAGAGAGGCCCTACTCGCGACCGCCAGGATCATGGTGCCGAAGGCCCCGGTGGTGAGCGCGTGCAATGCGGCGCTTGGCGCTAGCACATCGCCCAGCACATCGCCAAACCCGGCGATGCCAACCAACAGAAGGCCGGCGGTGAGCCAGGCGTAACCCAGATGGAGAACCCACAACAGGGGCTCGGTGAGCACCTTGAAGCCCTGCCACCGCGCCAGACGCCAGGCGTGCAGCAGGCCGGTGGCCAGCGCCATGGCGGCGGTGATGGGGGAGCCGGGCGCCACCACCATGGCGACGGCAAGGATTGCCAATGCCGCCAGCGCCGCCTGGTCGACCTTGCCCATCTCCGCCGGCAAGGCGGTGGCGCCTTCTTTTTTCAGCCAGTTGCGGGTGAAGCTGGGGACGACCCTGCCGCCGATCAAGGCGATCAGCATGGCCACGGTGAACACCGCCAGGCGATAACCGGCCCCGGCGGTGGCGGCGATTGCAAGACTTTCCAGATGAACCAACAGATTGCCGGCCGCCAGCAAGGTGATCAGGGCCAGCACCGGAAGGTTCCGCCAGTTCTTGCCGCTGACCAGTTCGCGGCCAATGGTCGCGGCCAGGGCGAACAGGAAGCTGAGGTCGAGGCCCGCCACCAGCCAGGGCCCCAGCACATCCCCCATCATCATGGCGATGCGGCCTGCCGCCCACAGCCCGACCAGGGCGGCCAGGGGCAAGCCGCTGACCGGCAGCCCGCCGGTCCAGTTGGGGATCGCGGTCAGGATGAAGCCGGCGATGGCGGCGGCGGCGAAGCCAAACAGCATTTCGTGCTGATGCCAAGCGAGCGGGTCGACCGCGCCGGGCAGCACCGGCGCACCGGCCAGGGTCCCCAGCCACAAGGCCATGGCCAGGGCAGACCACAGCCCGGCGAGCAGAAAGAACGGCCGGAAGCTCTGTTGCAGGATGACCGCCCCGGCCAGGGCGCGGCGTTGACGGGCGGAGATGGGCTTATCGGGTTGTTGCGCCATGTGCCTCTTGGCCTTAGGGGTGATGGTCCCCAATCATAGTGGACCTGGGGGCAAAAGAAATGGCGCGTGGGACAAGGCAGTGTTGACCGCTGGGCGATCCCGGCCGATGCTAGCGCCCCCTGACGGCACCGGAGGTGAGAAAAACATGGATTACGACCTGGCCAACCCACCGCTTCGGACCTTTCTCGACCACCG
>CBDUSV010000104.1:0-8617 GCA_965369885.1 uncultured bacterium | reverse complement strand
CGTCCTCGCGCCAGCCACCTTGATCGACCGCGACCACCATCTTCAGGCGCTCGAAGCCGTTTGCCTGGTGGAGCCTGGCGGCCTCGGCCAATTGGTCGCGGTCATACTGGGGAAAGCCGAAGGTGCAATAGACCGGCACCTGGTCCTTGTCGGCGCCCAACAGCTGGGCGACGCTGCGGTCCGCGAACTTGCCGTGGATGTCCCACAGCGCGATGTCGAGACAGGACAGCGCGCTGGAGATCACGCCGGTCATGGCCCGGGGGTTGAGCTTGGCGCCGACCAGGCGGTGGATGGCCTCGGTGTCGCGGGGATCGAGACCCCGCACCAGGGGCAATAGGTGCTTTTCCAGGGCGGCGGCGACGGCGTGGGAGAGGAAATGGCCGGTGACGCCGATGCCGGTCAGGCCGTCGTCGGTCTCGACACGGCAGACCACGAAATGGCGCTGTTCCTCGCGGCCATAGCCCTCGATGCGCTCCTTGATCAGCGGCACCTGGATGGAGACGGTGTGAATCGAGGCCTGGATGTTTGCGATTTTCATGGGCTATATCCAATCAAGAGCGGCCGGAGCTCATCGGCGCTGGCGACGCCCTCCAAACCCCAGATGCGTTCGATCAACGCCGCCGTCCTTTCCGCCCCCAGGATCGGGGCCATGAGATCGTGGGCCTTGGCTCCGACCTCGTCCCGGGTCATGGGATTGGCGGGGGTGCCGCGCACATGGCGCGTCAAGTGGTCGAAGACATCGCCGGTGGTGGTGGTGAGCTTAACCGCGCCCGCACGCCGGATCATGTCCGGGTCGTAAATGAGTTCGATCTTGGCGCTGAGGGCAAGGATTTCGGCCTCCGCCATGCGGCCGTAATCGTGGCTCGAGGCGAAACCGACGGCGCCGTCCACCACCAACAGCGCCAACAGATGCTGCAGGCAGATGTCGGGCATGGCGCGGTCATCGACCACATGGGCCTCGGCGGTGCAGATGCGGACCTCTATCCGTGCGATGTCATCGGCCTTGATGCCGTGGTCCGCCACCAGGGTGCCGAGGGATTCCAGCGGCGCCTGGATCGGTGAGCCCACCGACCATTTCTTGATCGCCGCGTTCATGATCTCATAGCACTCGCCAAGCTCGCGGCCCATGCCTTCGGGCTCACCGCCGAAGGCATCGAAGAAGTTGCGCGGCCCGGAAAACACATCATCGACGCCGGAAAACCCGGCTTTGACCATGACCGCGGCGGTGACCCCGTCCCGCGCCCCCATGCCGCCGAAGTCGAAGGCCTTTTCCACATGTTCGCCGTCCCGGTTCCAACACGCGATGCCCGAGGCCTGCTGGGCGGTGTACGACATTAGCCAGCGCATCTGTTCGGCGCCAAGCCCGGCCAAGGCGCCGGCGGCGGCGGCGGCGCCGAACTGGGCGGCGAAGCTGTGGGTGCTGTGGTGGTTGGCGCCGTAAAAGCGCTCGATGCCTAGGGACATGGTGGCCCGGGCGCCGACGTCGTAGCCCAGCACCACGGCGCGCAGAAGTGCCATGCCGGAACACCGCCCCCGTTCGGCCATGGCCAGCGCCGCCGGTACCACGGCGCAGCCCGGGTGGCTGAAAGAGCCGGGATGGGAATCGTCGGTCTCGTCGGCATGGGCGAGGATGCCGTTGGCCAAGGCGGCGTTGATGGCGGTGGTGACCACGTCCGAGCCCGCCACCAGGGCCTCTTCCCTGCCGCCGAGTTGGCGGACCAGGGCGATGGCAAGCCGGCCCGGCTTGAGCCGCGAGCCCGAGACCATGGCGGCCAGGGTGTCGGCGATATGATGCTTGGCTTTCTCAGTCACATCATCGGGAAGGGCGCGGTCCACGGCTCGGGCCATGTAGGTGCTGAGCCGTTCCATGACATCTGAGACGGCGGATGGCGCGTCGTTCACGTGATCGGCCTATTCGTTGAGCAGTCTTTCGTCCGCCGGCTTGACCTTGTTGAGGACGGCGGCGAAGCGGCGCCCGAGCATCGGGCCGAACAGGCCCAAGAGAGTGAGGAAGAAAAACAGATCGACCACCGGGCTCTCGAAGAAGCGCAGCCAGTTGTTGTCGAAGATGATCATCGATTGCGACCAGGTTTCCTCGACCAGGCGGCCCAGGATCAGCCCCATGACGAACGGCGCCGGGCCGAACCCATGGCGCAGCATGATGAAACCGAGAACCCCCGAAGCCATCATGATCCAGACATCGAACACCGATTGCGAGAAGGCATAGGACCCGATCATGGAAAACACGAACACCGCGGGCCACAGCAATGTGCGCGGGATCAGGGTGATGCGCGCGAACAGCTTGGCGCCGGGCAGTCCCATGATCAAAAACAGGATGTTGGCGATGAACATGGCGGTGAAGATGGCGTAGACGATCTCGGGCGTGTTCTGCACCAGATAGGGCCCGGGCCTGAGGCCGTGGATCATCATGGCGGCGAGGATGATGGCGGTGGTGCCGGAGCCCGGAATGCCGAGGGCGAGCGTCGGCACCATGGCGCCGCCGGTGGCGGCATTGTTGGCGGTTTCCGGACCGGCGATGCCTTCGATGGCGCCCTTGCCGAACTCTTCCTTGTTCTTGGACCAGCGCTTGGCTTCGTTGTAGCCGATGATGGCGGCGATGGTGGAGCCTTCCGCCGGCAGGATGCCGATGAAGGTCCCGATCACCGCTGAGCGCGCGATAGTGGCTCTCAATTTGCGGAAATCAGCCATCGACGGCAGTCTGATCGCCACAGATTTGACGCGCTCGACGACTTTGTCGAGGGTCTGGCACTGGTTCAACAGCTCGCCCATGGCGAACAGGCCGACCAGGACGGGGACGAAATGAATGCCCTCGACGAAGTCGGAAATGTCGAAGGTGAAGCGCTCGACCCCGGTGGTGAGGTGAATGCCGATGGTGCTGACCAGGACGCCGAAGGCGCCGGCGATGAGATTGCGCAGCGACGACTTGCCCGAGATCGAAGCCAGCATGGAAAGCCCGAACAGGGCCAAGGCGAAATATTCCTGAGGCCGGAAGCTGAGGGCGATTCTGGCCAGCAAAGGCGCTGCAATGATGAAGATGACCAGGCTGAACAAGCCACCGATGACCGAGCTCACCGCGGCAATGCCCAGCGCCCGGCCGGCCTCGCCGCGCTGGGCCAGGGGATAACCGTCCAGCGCCGTGGCCACCGCCGGCGGCGCGCCCGGGGTGTTGATCAGGATGGCGGTGATCGAGCCGCCGAAGGTGCCGGCGCAATAGAGCGCCGCCATCATGGCGATGGCCGGAATCGGCTGCAGGGTGATGGTGAAGGGCAGAAGCAATGCCACCGCCATGGTCGAACTCAGCCCGGGCAGGGCGCCGACCAGGACGCCAAGCACGACGGCGATGAAAATCAGGAATAAGTTGAAGGGATCCATGATCAATAGAATCCCGGTGATGATGGGGTCCATGCTCTCGCCTCAGTCCATGATCGGTGCCAACAGGCCCGGCAGGAAATGGACCTTTAGCCCCTCGGTGAACAGCAAGGTGACGATCAAGGGGAACAATACGGCGAAGATGGCGATGACCAAGGGGCGCCGTTCACCCCACAGTATAGGCAGGGCAAAGCTGGCCAACAGCATGGTGAGGATGGTGCCGAGCCAGGGCATCAGCAAGACGATGGCGACAAGCGACGCCCCCGTCATCCAGGTGATGGGTTCGATGCGGTTTGCGCGGTCCTCGTCGAGATTGGTGCCTCTTTTGGCCGCGAAATAGCTCTCACAGGGCAAAAGCAGGGTGAAAACGACGATGGCTCCCAGCACCAGCCGCGGGAAGAATGTGGGCGGAATGTTCTGGGAAAGCGATACGGCAACCGTATCCCAGCGCGACGTCTCATAGAACAAGAGACCGCATATGACGAACAGGACAAACGCGATCCACAGATCGGTGCGGTGCAAGAAGGATGCCGTGTTACCGGCATCCCCCTTGCTTTCCAACTTCTCGTTGTCTGTGTGATCGCTCACGGGTATCAATCCGCAATGACGTGATCTATTTGATCATCCCCAAATCTATGAGCGCCTTCTTGGCGATCTTGATCTCGGCCTTGAGCTGCTTGTCCCACACCTTGGAGCCGGCGGGGCTGGTCTTGGGGTCGAGGCCCGAGCCCCTCAGATAGGTGGCGAAAGTGCCATGCTTCATGGCCTTGACCAGGGCCTTGGACAGTTTCTTGACGATGTCCTTGGGCGTGCCCTTGCGCACGGCGTAGCCCCGGGTGGTGGACACCCCGACTTTCCAGCCGCGCTCGAAGCTCGACGGGACCTTGGGATAATCCTTGAGCCGGGCCGCGGCGAGGACGATCAGCGGACGGATGGTGCCGCTGGCGATCTGGTCCACCGCTTCCGACACATTTGGCAGGGTGGCATCGATCGCGCCCGACAACAGCGCCGCCAGCATCTTGCCGCCGGAGCCGAAGGGGACGACCTTGATCTTGAAGCCGGCCACCTTGGCGAAGCGGGCAAGGCCGATATGCTCGGTGCCGCCGATCTGGGACACGCCCCAGTTGATCGACTTTTTCTTGCCGGCATTGATCAGGTCGTCGATGTTCTTATAGGGGCTCTTCTTGCCGACGACGATGAAGGTGGGATCGTCCATGGCCCGGGCCACACCCTGAAGATCGCCCGCCTTGAGAGGCGTCTTGCCGCGGGCGATGGTGTAGAAATGGGTCTGGGTCAGGGCCAGAAGGGTGTGCCCATCGGCCGGACGGCTCAACAAATATTCATGGGCCCTCTTGCCGGCGCCGCCGCGCTTATAGACCACGATCATATTCGCGCCCGAATTCTTGAGCTTCTTGTTGCCCTTGGCGAGATAGCGCCGGGAACGGATCATCATCAACCGGGCCGTGGTGTCGGTGCCGCCGCCCGGTGAGGCGTGGCTGATGACGTGAATGGTCTTGGACGGGAATTCCGCCGCCGTCGCCTGGCTGGCCTGGATCAACAGGCTGGCCCCGGCGAGTGCGGCAACACCGCCGATGACGCCGTAACGTATCTGTCTTGAATGATCGGTCTGCATGGTAGTCTCCCTTTGACGCTGCAACGAATTCAATTGACGGGGCGAAGCTTGGCCGCGCCCGCATTCACTTTTTCTTCGCGGGACACCGGCTTTTGGCCTTTGCCTCCCGTCGATGTGCGTAACCTGCACTTTCCCCGCATCACAATCAATAGCCATCGCAATCAAGTGCTTTCGCACCGGGAGCCAGGCCGCGGGGGAGTTTAGATAACCGCACACTGCACACCCAATCACATTCTCGTGTGGCAATGCCTCGCCAGTCCTGTAAATTCACCCCCTATGACTCCTTTGGAGGCAAAGCATGAATTTTCTTAAATGTTTCAACCCGGTATGGCAATCGGCTGACTGCGGGCAAAATACATGACTGCCGCGCTGGTCACCGCCCAGACCCTGAAGCTTTGGCTTGGCGCCACCGGCGCGGCCCCCGGCGCCACCGCCATCCCCCCCGAATTTGCCATCCTCGATGTGCGCGAAGAGGGCGTGTTCGCCGATGGCCATATGTTGTGGGCCTCCAACGTGCCGTTGAGCCGGTTGGAGCTCTTGATCGGTGATCTGGTGCCGCGCCTGGGCGCCACCTTAGTGCTTTGCGACGGCGGGGACGGTGACGGGCTTGCCCCACGGGCGGGGGCCAGACTCGAAGCCTTCGGTTACGGTGACGTCAGGCTCCTCGAGGGCGGTGTTCAGGCCTGGGTCCAAGCCGGGTTTGAGCTGTTTGGCGGGCTCAATGTTCCGAGCAAGGCCTTCGGCGAATTTATCGAAGTCAAGTACGGCACACCCCATATCGACGCCCAGGAGCTTCAACAGAAGATCGATGCCGGCGAGGATCTCATCATCCTCGATGCCCGGCCGATGAATGAATTCAACAACATGAACATCCCCGGCGCCACCGATTGCCCCGGCCCCGAGCTCACCTACCGCATCCAGGAACTGGCGCCATCGCCCGAGACCTCCATCGTGGTCAATTGCGCCGGCCGCACCCGCAGCATCATCGGCGCCCAGACCCTGATCAATTCTGGGGTGCCCAACCAGGTGGTCGCGTTGAAGAACGGCACCATGGGCTGGCATCTCACCGGATTTGAGCTCGAACACGGCCAGGACCGGCCACCGCCCGCGGTGTCCAGCGAAGGCCTCACCCTCGCCCGGGCGCGGGCCGGTGACATGGCCCGGCGCTTCGGCGTTTTGACCATAGACCGCGCCACATTGGCCGAATGGCGCGCCGAAAGCGGCCGCCACAGCCTTTATGTCTTCGATGTGCGCGCCCCCCAGGAGTTCGAGGCCGGCCACCTTCCCGGCGCCGTCCCCGCCCAAGGCGTGCAATTGGTGCAACGGACCGAGGCCTTCATCGGCGTGCGTGGCGCCCGGGTGGTGGTGGTCGACGACACCGGGGTGCGGGCCCTTGTCACCGCGTCGTGGCTGGTGCAGATGGGCCTCGACAATGTTCATGTCTTGGATCCGGGCATCGGGGACGGCGATGACCTGGTCACCGGCCCCCACCGCCCCAGTATTCCGGACCAGGCCGACGCCGATTGCGCCACCATTACGCCCGATGAACTCCACCGGCTGATGGAACAAGACGGCGTCGCCGTCATCGATTTCGCCCGCAGCCTGGACTATGGCGCCGGCCATATCCCCGGCGCCTGGTTCGCCATCCGCGCGCGGCTTGGCGTGAGCTTCGCGAAGATTCCAGCTCCGCCCCAACTGGTGCTGACGTCCGGTGACGGCACCCTGGCGCGGTTGGCGGCGGCCGATGTGAGGGCCCTGACCACGGCGGACATCAAGGTGCTGGCGGGCGGCACCACGGCGTGGCGTGGGGCGGGCTATGACGTGGAAGTGGGCCTCACCAACCTTGCCGACAAGACCGATGACGCGTTCTGGCGGCCCTATGAGAGATCGGCCGGCGCCGAGGCGGCGATGACCGCCTATCTCGACTGGGAGCTTGGCCTGATGGAGCAGATCGCGCGGGACGGCACCGCCCGCTTCCGCACATTCCCCACCTAAAGCCGGAGAAAACGGGTCAAGGGGATCGTCGTCAGCACCATGGCGGCGATGACGGCAAGGGTCACCGAGACCGAGGCGGTGTCACTGAGAATGCCGTACAAGGCCGGTGATACCGCGCTGGCGCCGATGCCGAAGCTGTAGAACAGACCGAAGCCACGGGCCTGGCGGCCGGGTTCGACTAGCTCGGCGACCGAGCCGTAAAGCACCGATGAGGTGCCGTTCAGCGCCACGCCGAGAACCGGAAGCAGGATCATTATGGTGATCATCGGGCTTGCCAGGATGACGCCGATGGCGGCGGCGGTGGCCAGTTCGGTGACGATGATGGTGCGGATGATGCCAAGCCGTTCGGCCAGAATGCCGCACAGGAACTTGCCCAATGCGCCGCCGGCGAAGGTCAGCGACAGCGCCAGCCCGACCGTCTGCACCGATGCGCCCTTGGCAAGCAAAAGGAAGGGAAGGAAGGTGAGGACGGCGGCGCGGGTGCCGTTGTCGATGATGCCGATCATGGTAATGGCGCGGAAACCCGCCTTGTCGCGGATGCCCCATCCCGATATTGCCCCCATGTTCGCGGTGTCTTCCGCCGTCGGGCGGCGGCCCAGCTTGAGGCGTTGCAGCACCAAGATGATCGAGAGCGCCGACACCAGACCGAGAATGCCGCAGGCCAACGTCGCCTGGCGCCAGGTGATCGCGGCCAGGGCAAGTCCCACCAGCCCCGGCAGGGCGATCTTGCCGATGTCGCCGGAAAAATTGTAAATGCCAAGGGCGGCGCGGCGTTTTCCGCTTTCATAGGCCCCGGAAACCAGTGCCGAGGACAGCGGGTGCTGGACGCAGGAACCGAAGCCGGCGACGATCAGCAGCGCCAACAAAGTAGCAAAACCACCGGCAAACCCGAGGGCGAGATAGCCAAGCCCGACCAAGGCGGTGCCGATGCCCAGAAGGATACGTTCGCCCAGCCGTTCGGCAAGCAAGCCGGCGGGAAGCTGGAACGCCCCCATGGCCCCGGAATAGGCGGCCTTCAAAAGACCGACCTGGGACAGCGACAGCCCGAACTCCTGGGCCCAGATCGGCAGCAGCAGATAAAGCAGATTGCTGAAGCCGTCGTGAAGAATATGGGTGGCGCTGCAGGTGGCAAGGGTCGCCCGCGGCCGGGGCGCTGGGGAGGGGTGCTGGGCTAGCTCTGACATTTGGATTGCCTCGGGCGACTACCCCGGCACCGTCCTTGCTCCGGCGAGGCCGGCCGCGAAATGCTCAAGGCCGATGCGCATCTTTGCCAGGGCCCGACGGTCGATCTCGGGGGTAAAGCCGGCGGCAAGCTCGATGGTGCCGGCGGCGACCGTCATGGGGTGGGCGAACAACGCCACCGTCGGTTTCAAGAAGCCGTTGAATTCTCCGGCATTGGTGATGGTGGTGCGCGCCACGCAGGCCTCCATCCAGCAGCCGATATCGGCGGCGACGCCGTCACCGAGGACCGGCTCCATGCCCAGTTCGCGGATGCGCTCGAGCCCGGCCCGCAGGCGCCGGACGCTGCCCATCTTCTTGAGCTTGAGCTTGACGAAGCCGACGCCCTCGATGTCCCCGGCGCGGTCGATGTCGGCCATG
>CBDUSV010000103.1:0-8713 GCA_965369885.1 uncultured bacterium | reverse complement strand
TTATTTATTTTCGTATTGATTTTACTGGATCAATTTAAATTTCTCTTGTATCAATATTGTATAAAAATGTATATATCTCAAATCCTGCGGTGATTTATTTGCTCTAAAAGGACATACCCGGCAATGGCGGCCGATGCCGGAAAATCCTGGGATTAGTCACTAAAATGCGTTGTATGAAACCCGCCATTTATTGGATGAAATCCACCATTTAAGAGCTCGATCGCATGATTTAAGTGCTGGACCGCCGAATTCGGCCCGCGCCATAATGAAAACCTTCAATAGGGAGGAAACAAATGACCGAAACCAAGCCTTCTGGCCGCAAGTTCAATTCCCTTCAAGGCCAGGTCAGCGACGCCGAATGGCAAACCCGGGTGGACCTCGCCATCGGGTGCCGCATGGCCCAACATTTCGGCTGGAACAACACGATCCGAAACCACCTGACGGCACGGGTTCCCGACGATCCCGAGAAATTCCTGATGAATCCGCTTGGCCTGATGTGGAACGAGATCACCGCGTCGGACTTCCTCAAGGTCGATTTCGACGGCAACGTCCATACCGAATCCGATCTGATCCCGGGCCCCGCCGGGCTTAACTTCCACGGCGCCATCCTCAAGGCCCATCCAGACCGCAATTGTTCGTTCCATGTCCATGAACAAGATGGGGTCGTGGTGTCGTCGATGAAGCAAGGCCTTGTCTATGCCTATCAGGAATCCTTGGTGCTTTATGGCAAGATCGGCTTTCACGAGTTCGAGGGCTATGCCGACGAGGCCGATGAAGGGGATCGCATCGCCGAAGAACTTGGCGATTACAAATGCGTAATCATGGGCAATCACGGGCTTCTGAGTGTCGGCCGGGACATCGCTGAGGGCTTCGTCTATATGGAGCGGCTTATCGAAGCCTGTCAGATCCAGGTCAAGCTGATGGCGTCGGGCGCTGAGATTAAGGAAGTCCCCCAGGATGTCTGTGAGCTGACTTACGCCAAGTTCCTGGAACGTAGCGCCCAGCGCCCCTTCGGCGCCCTGGACTGGAAGGCCTACGCTCGCTTGGTCGAACGGCTCGATCCTTCCTACAAAATGTAACATCGGGCAAGGCAAAGGAGAGAAAGATGACAGTGATAAAGATGGTTGATCACCTCAACGTTCAGGTGCCGCCGGAAAAGGAAGACGAGGCCAAGCGCTTCTATGGCGAAGTCCTGGGCCTGGAGCAGCTTAAGAAACCGGACAATCTCGGCGCCCGCGGCGCCCATTACGTGATCTGCAAGGAACCCTGGCAGGAGCTTCATCTCGGCATCGCCCGCGAGGACAACGCCATGGAAGTGAATCTGAGCGTGCCACGCCATTGGGGGTTTCAGGTCGACGATCTCGACGGCACGCGGGCGGCGCTGGAAAAAGCGGGATATGGCACCGAGGACTCGCAGCCGGTGATATCGGAATCCCGCAACATCAACCAGAAACGTTTCTTCACCCGCGATCCCGGCGGCAACCGCGTCGAACTTCTGGAACCGCGATAGGTATTTGCGAAAGGTATTAAGGTCTTACAACAGCAACCGGCGGCCACTTTTCATTGTGGTTGCCAGCCAAGGGAGGAACATATGTTTGCTCAGATTAACCACATGGCGATCAGCAGCGTGAACTATCCGATGGTGGGCCGGTTCTACGAAGCTGTATTCGGCATGCGCTGCTCCACCCACCGGCCCTTCCATGGCGTGGTCTACAGCGACGGTTACGCCGGGCTCAACATCAATCCCAAGCGCGACGGCAGCGCTGGCGGGCTGGACCATTTTGGATTTCTGGTGGATGACGTAGAGGAGGTTCGTGAACGCATCGAAAAGAAATGGCCAGGCTCTGACTTGGTCAAACGCCCTTCGACCCGGCCATTCGCCGCCTATAGCGGCAACGACCCGGACTGCAATGTCTTCGATCTCGCCCAAAAGAAAGACGATAAGCGTTCCAACATATACGCCGAGGCCGCGGCCGAAAGCTGGAATCCGGACCGCTATCTCAACAAGTTCGCGATCCGGACCAGGAACGTGGACCAGGTCGCCGAATTCTATATGGACGTGTTTGAATTGACGCCGACTAATACGGAAAGCGAATCATCGGCACGGCACCTGACCGATGGGCGGGTCACGCTGTCGATCCTGCCGTGGTCCATCGGCGCGTTCGTTGGCATGGCGATCCACCGCGCCGGGCCTGAACATATTGGCTTCAAGGTCGAGAGCATCGAGGCGCTCAAGGATGATATCGTCACCGCCACCGGGGGGAACCAATATCTGGCGCCGGTGAAACTCGGCGGTAGCAAGGAAGCGGATATGCGGCACGACTTTTTCAAACGGAGCGCGACCGGGACGTATCAGCTTACCGATCCTGACGGCACCTGGATCGACGTGACCGACGATTAGCCGGCCATCGCCCCCAATCAGTCCTTGAACAGGTCGTGCACCTGAGCCTGGGTCATGACATCACGGCCGAATTCAAAGGTTCCGGGACCGAGCATTTCCGCCGCCGCCGCCTTGGCGGTGGTGAGGCTTGCCCGCGATAGTGAAGCGCCGACCGTAACGCGGGCAACGCCGAGTGCTTCAAGGGCTGCAACCGGCGGCGATGATGCTGCGGCCAGGACATTCACCGGCCCCTCGATCTGGCGTACCAATTCACCGATGCGGTCGGCGTCGCGCACCCAAGGCACGAATAGACAACCCGCCCCCGCCGCGCGATAGGCGTTGGCGCGGCGCACCGTATCGTCGAACACCTCGCTGTCGTCGCCGGCGCGAAATCCATCGGTCCGTGCGTTGACAACGATCGGGACTCCGGCGCTCATCCCGGCTTCCACGGCGGCGCGAATGCGCTCAACCGCAAGGGATGGATCGAACAGCGGGTTCGGTCCTTGCTTGGTGCTGTCCTCAATATTGACGCCGACCGCCCCCGCCGCAATCGCCTGTCTCACGGTTTCCGCCACGTCCTCCGGCGCCGGCCCATAGCCGCCCTCCATGTCGGCGGATAGTGGGATTGGGATGGCATCGGCGATGCGCTTCACCGCGGCGGCCATTCCCTCGCGGCTTATGTTCTCACCATCGGGATAGCCTTGGGCGAAGGCGACACCGCCGCTGGTGGTTGCAAGTGCGGGGAAACCCGCCTTGGTGAACAGCCGCGCCGACACCACGTCCCACGGGTTTGCCATCACCAGGATTTTTTCGCCATGATGCAGATCGCCAAACTTTTTCGCCCGGGCAATCTGTTCCCCCTTCTCCATGTTTTTTTCTCACCTCCCCATGGCGTCCGAGCTATTGACGGCGCCGTGGACGTTGCGCGCGAAATCAGTGGCGGCATCGATATCCATGGTCAGGGCATGGCGGGCATACTCCTTCACCGCCAGGACCGCAGCCATCGGCGCCTTGTTCAAGGCGCCGGCCAAGCGGTCCGCCGCCGCGTCTAGTTCGGCCAAGGGCACCACCCGACTGACCAGGCCGAACGCCAGCGCCGTCTCGGCATCAATTTCCTCGGTCGAATAGGTCAGATAGAGCACGCCCTTGCGGCCAACGCGGTCGACCAACGATGACATCGCCATGGTCGGCATGATGTTATGGCCCATCTCGGGCAGGGCAAAACGCGCATTGTCGGCGGCGATGGTGATGTCGCACACAGCCGCGATGGCACATCCGAAACCAAGCGAACGGCCCTGAACCGCCGCGATCACCGGAATCTTTGCCCGGCGGAAGGCGCCATAGAAATTGAACACCACCTCGCTGCGGGCGCGGAATTCAAGCGCGTCCTTAGGTGGGGATGCAGGCCTGCCGCTGCGGTCGCGGCCGGTACAGAAATCATCGCCGGCGCTCCTCAGCAGAATGAACTTCGAATTCCCGGCGGCGGCGTCGATCATGTCCGCCATCTCGGTAGCCATGTCGTCGGTCACTTGGCCGCCGGCATCCGCCCGGTTGATGGTAATCCGCGTCGCATCACCGTCGCGTTCACAAATGACGAAATCAGACATGATGTTCCTTTCCCGTTGAAAAACCTGACAATTCACCGATTGCTGCAATGAGCTCAGACCCTTGACGAGGCGTATGGATCATGGCTTGGCATCCAAGAGGACAAAAGCCACCACGCATGGCACTTCGCCGCGATTGATCCAGTCGTGGTAGGTGCCGCGTTGTACCAAGACGTCACCGGCCTTGAGATGGACCTCTTCGCCGCTATCAAGACCCATATCGATTTCACCCGATATTACCAAGACGTAATCAATGGTGTCGGTGCGGTGCATGCGCGATTCGACACCGGGGCTGTATTCGATGATGCGGAAGATCGATCCATTGGCAATCGGCGGAGTCGTGACCTCCCAATTGGCGCCATCTTCGTCTGCGGAATTGTCAGCCGGTGTCTCGTTCGTGGTCCAGACAACCAGGCTCTGGTGACCCGGCCGGTTTGAAATTATATTGGTGGCGAGTTGATCGCTCTTGACGACGGCCTTGCCGTTCGTGTCATGGGCCGTGACGACACGGCGAATCTGTAATGTCATATTGCCGGGGCCTCCCTGTTTTGATCGCGGATTGCTGTCGCCGCTTGGGGGAACTTACATCTTCAGCCGCGGTGCGGGATCACGGGATCGGCAATAGCGGCTCGGAGCCCGGTTGCAGCTGCATGTCAAACGCCGCCAGCAGTGACGAGGTGGCGGAGTAATTGCCCATCAGGCACACCAGATCCACCAGCGTGCCTTGGCCGAAGATCTCGAGCGCCCGGGCGAACAGCTCCGGCGCCACCCGGCGCTCGGCGAATAGCTGGCGGCCGAATTCTATGACGGTGCGTTCGGTCTCGTCCAAGCCGTCGGTGGGCTTACGGTGTTTGACGATATCGATAACGGCGGCGTCGAGCCCCACCTTCAGAGCCTCGGGCTCATGGGCGGCCCATTCGAACTGGCTGTCCATTTCCCGGGCCGTGACCAGGATGGCGAGTTCGCGGATCGGCGCGCTGTAGCCGGCCTGGTGGCGGAGATAACGGCCGATGTCACGGGTGTATTCCGATACATGGGAGCTGTGGAGCTTGATGCCGCCGGGGCCCCAGAGCCCGGCGATGGACCCGGCCCCGGGCTCGACATAATATCCGTAGGCCTTCTGCGCCCCGGGCGAAAGCTCGTCGCGCTTGGGCAAGGGCAACCGGCAGCCGGAGTCCTCATAACAATCACTGGGAAATTCGCGGTCGGCCATAAGCCCCTCCCCTTTTCTTACACACGCCCTGGGCCGCGATTGCCCGTGGCGCAAATTTATGCCTTACAGCCCAAGCATAAGCCGGATCGGCGTCAAGGAAAAGCGGTGGTGTGAGCCCCTAGACCCGGAGCACGTCGCGGTTGGCGCACATCAGATCGAGAGCGCCGAGGAGGAGGCCGGCGGCGGTGCCGCGGTTGATGTTGAGACCGGCAAAGGCGCGGTCCCGGTGCCATTGAGAGATGGTCATCTCGCGCCCGCACACATCCCAGACCACCGAGCCCTGCAGTGGGCTCAGCACGTCGAATATCATGCGCCGGACCGCCTTGCGGTGATCGAGCACCCGGTCCGCGATGGTGGTGGGCTGGGCCCGGCCCTTGGACCCGAAGCCACCGGACTTGAACATGTTGATGCTGGCATAGCCCTCCATGCCGGCGGCGGTGAAGCGGTGGTAGAACAAATTCGCCACCTCGAGATGGTCCGACGTGATGGTGCCGTTGCGCTCCAGCCGCTCAAGATGGGAGAGCGCCCTGGCATGGACGGCACCGAGCCCACGGCCACGCCGGCCCGGGGTGCATTCGGCGCGCAGTCCCAGGCGTTGGGGGTCGAACTCCTCGAAGATGATGCCTTCGCCATGCTGGGCACGCTCGGGGGTGCCGGTGTCGATGGGCTCGGCCGGAGGTGTCTTGTTGGCTTGGCGTTTCTTGCCAGCACGTGCCTTGCGGCCCTTGGCGAGACGGCGTGCCATCACATGGCCGCCGTTGTTCCGGGGCCAGGCGGCACGGCGCGCAATGCCGCTGCAACCCTTGAAGCGCCCAGTACCGATATTGTGTTCCCGCCCCTTTCCCTGCCCCTTTCGGGGACGCCGATTCGCCGCCGAGGCGCCTTCACCATCACGGCGTTACCGCGATGGTGCAATCGCCACCACTGGCCCAAGCCCCTGTTTCCTTACAGCCCTCGCAGATGCGGTTTGTTTTCTTGTTCTCGCTCAAGAATGGCTTGCCACAGCACAGGCATTTGAGCTTGACACGCCGGGCAGCGCTGGTGGCGCGCCGGGGTGTGGGCGCGCGTCCGTCGAGGCAGAGGCCATGCATCTTCACCCGGGTGATGACGGCACTTTCAGTGCGCTTAAGCCTGCGGCAGATTTCATGGACCGGCAGCAATTCGCCCATGGCGTCGCGTTCGCCCCACAAGTCCATCAGCTCACCGTCTTGATCGGCCCAGCGCCTGAGCCGTCGGGCGGGTTTGATCACTTGATGGTGAGCAAGGATCATCGCTATGCACTCCCATGACGACTATGTTGTTTTGGTTTCAGGGAGGATATATACGGTATAATTACCTGTATTGCAAGGTATTGTTACCGGGTGGCATAATGGGGTAGAATTTCAATGACAAGCACAACCGGAGACGGCAGATCATGACCATGACGCCCCTAGCCCGACGCATCAAAGAACGGCTCAATCAACTCGGTCTCAATCCACGCAGTGCGGCCTTCAAGGCTGGCCTGAAGGAAGACGCCATCCGCAATGTTCTCCGGGGGCGCTCGGTAAGCCCACGGGGCCAGACGCTATGCGCGATCGCGGAGGCATTGAACTGGTCCATTGAAGAACTGTTGGGTCAGGGCAATTTAAGCAATAGGCCGGTCCCCATGACCGCCGTGCCCGTTGTGAGCTGGGTTGAAGCAGGCAGCTTCTCGGAAGCCTCGGACCCGTACGAGCCCGGAGACTGTGTGAATGAGATTCAGGTCCCGAGCACCAGCTCCACTCTGATCGCCCTCGTCGTCCGCGGCAGCAGCATGAACCGGGTGGCGCCGGACAACTCGACCATCCTGGTCGATTACAGCCGCCGCGATCTGGTTTCCGGGAAATACTACGTGATCAAGAATGGTGATGATGCCACCTTCAAACGCTACCGTTCCAATCCCGCCCGCTTTGAACCCAACAGCACAGAAGACCATCAAATCATTTTTCCTCAAGACGGTGTCACCGTGGTGGGTCAGGTGGTGCGGGTTATCCACGATTTGTGATATGCAGTTTTTGGTATAACTACCAATTATTCTCTTTGTCAGGTATATATACCGTATTATAATGGGCCGTATTTCCTTAGGGAGTTTGGCCCATGCGTTGCTTCCGCCGCACCCATCACAGCCTTTCAGAATTGGAGATGCGCCATGACGGCCCCATCCCCACCGGCGAACTCGACGCCCTGAAATTCGGCTCCGCCATCACCGCCGAAATCATCCGCGAGGTCGCCAACGTCAATGCGGCGCGGGCGGCCATCGGGCAATATTGCCGAAGCGGCAAGCGCTGGCGAGCCAAGGGCAATAACATAATGTACCGCGCCAATCTCGCCGATGCCCGGTTCGCGCTTGAGGACTGGCGCCGGTCACGCCACCACCTCAAGGGGCTGATGGGCGAAGGCGCGAGCCAGGCCATGGCGGCCCGGGTGATGGACCAGATCCTATCGGCCGGACAATGAGCCCCCCGAAAACAAAGCGGGCCCCACTGAGGGGCCCGCTGGATGTTTTGAAAGATGCCGTTGCTAGATATTCAGGATGACTTCGGCATTCTTGGAAAAAATCATTTCCTTGTCCTTGGGGGAAATGTCGTTGCGCTGGATCAGATCCGGCACCGTGTTGGGATATTCGCTGTCGAAATGCGGATAATCGGAGGCGAACACGATGCGGTCGGCGCCAAGTTCCTCGATGGTCTGGGTCATGGCGCCTTCGTCTGATTCGCAGGAGTACCAGCAGTTCTTCCGCATGTAGTAGGACGGATAATGCTCGATCGAGCCCATGCCGTGATCCTTGAAGATGGCCTGGTCGGTGAACTTGTGGTCGTCGTCCATGCGGTGCATCCAGTACAGCGGCCATTCCGCCGTGCATTCGAAGAACACCACTTTGAGGTTGGGGAACTTGTCGAAGACACCGCCCAGCACCAGGCCGATCAGGGCCATGCAGCTGTTGAAGGGACGCCCGAGGGCGTGAATCTGGGTGAAGGTCTTGAACATGCTTTGTGATGGGCCCCGGGAATTGGGGTGGGCAAACAGCGGCACGTTGAGCTTTTCCGCCGTGGCGTAGAACGGGTGGAAGGCCTCGTCATCGACGGTGCGGTCTTGAGTGAAGGGCGCCATGTGAAGTGCCTTGAAGCCAAGCTCCTTGACGCAGTATTCGGCCTCGGCCGCCATGGCTTCGGGATGGCCCGCCGGCATGATCCCCACCGGCCACAACGTGTCCTCATTGCCGCGCACCAGTTCCTTCACCCAATTGTTATAGCACCGTGCCAGCGCCGCCCCGAGCGGCCCCGGCGCCGTTGCCGGCGAGGTGATGCCGGTCGGAAAGATCAGCTGCCTGTCGACCTTGGCGATCTCGTTATGCTTGAGCCGGGTTTCCATGTCATAGCCGCCGATCTGGTTTTCCGCCATCTGGCCATTCATGAAACTGTTATCGGGATGGTAAATCCAGTTGTGGTTATAGGATTTTTCTTCCCTAGCCGTATAGGGGAAGAACGAGTATTCGAA
>CBDUSV010000102.1:0-8844 GCA_965369885.1 uncultured bacterium | reverse complement strand
TCATAGCCGGCATGAAGCGAGATGATATGCTCGCCGTCCGCGATTTCATTCATGGTTATGTCCAATCCCCGGCGTCATCGCGGCGTTTGCGCGCTGACGCCGGGGCTATGGGTTCAGGCCGTCACTTGCATTTGACCATCATTTGCATTTGATCGACTTGGCCTGGCTGCCATCGAAGTAATAGACGATCTCGCAGTTCAGGCCGACCTTGAGCGACTTGCGCTTGACCTTCTTGCCACCGATATAGATCTTGGTCTTCCTGCCGAGGCGCACATTGGCGGTCTTGCCCTTGGCCTTGAACTGGACGACCTTGCCCTTCTTCTTGATGGCGATGATCGCGGACGAGACCTTCTTGGTCTTGGCGCGGCCAAGCTTGCCGGCCTGGACTTTCGAGGCCGCGCGCAGGCGGGCCTTCACCGCCTCCGGCGCGCCATAGGCACCGGCGACGATCTGGCTGAGCTTCTCGCCCGAGATCGGGCCGACCTCGACCCGGGAGCGCTTGGCATCGGCCAGATATGCCGGATCCCGGTAGGTGGCGGCGAAGGCCTTGCGCAGCATGGCGACACGGGCCGCCGGCACGCCGGGAGGCGCGTAGACCGGATAGCCGGTCTCATAGGCCGCCATCTTCAGCTTGAGGACCTCATTGGCCGCCTTGTCGGTGACCACATCGGTGATCAACGGCACCGACGCCGGCACGCTGGGATGCTTTTTCAGTCCCATCTGATACAGCAGGGTCACCTTCTTGTCGGTGAGCCAGTCGGGGTGGCGGCTGGTCAGGCCGGCCCACGCCGTGGTGGCGCGGCCTTCGGTTTCACCGCGGACCATGGCGAGGTCGATATCCGCCCCACTGGGATAGCCCATGATGACCCGGTACCGGAAACCGAGCAGGTTCTTCATGACGATGGAATCGACGGTGGACGAGCTGCCCTTGCCGCTGGAGCCGACGATCAATTCCGTGGTCAGCAAGTCCTGCCACTTCTTGACCGGCGAGGTGTGCCAGGCAATGGCGACGGCGATGAACTTGGACGGGCTGCCGATCCAGTTGAACTTCACCGGGTCGAACTTGATCTGGGGCCGCTTGCCGTAGAACAGCGGCGCATAGGGCACCGACATCAGGGAGCCGCCAAGCTCGGTGCCGTCCTTTGGCGCGATATTGTAGATGTAGTTGGCGCCGATCATGCCGCCGGCGCCGGTCTTGTTCTTGGCGATGACCGACGGGTTGCCGGGGATGTGCTTCTTGACGTGACGGGCGCCGAGCCGGTTCATCAAATCGACCGAGCCGCCCGAGCCCGACGTGATGAAGATGGTCAGCTTCTTGCCTTTAAAGAACGGATCCGCGGCGTCGGCGGCCGTCAAGGTGGAGAACAGGGCCATGGCCCCGGCCACCATGGTCAATATCATGCGTGTCATTGTTTTCTCCCTTTTGGTTACAAACGCCCGCTATCCGGGCCTTATATCGAGTATAGGCACAACCGCGCCGCCTTGGTCAATTACGCGCGAGCCGCCCCCTGAGCAACCGGCCGGGCAGGGCGCCTGAGTGCGCATCGCCGCGCATCAAAATCTCGCCATTGACGATGGTTTCCTTGATGCCGACCGCCTTTTGCATGATGCGCTCGGCCCCGGTGGGAAGATCACGGACCAGCTCGGGCATGTCGGGTGCGATGGTTTCGGGATCGAAGATGGTGAGATCGGCGTGCCAGCCCTCGCGCACCAGGCCGCGCTTCTCCAGATCCCAGAACGCCGCGATGTCGAAGGTGATCTTGCGCACCGCGGCTTCCATGGTGATGTCCTGGCGCTGGCGCACCCAGTTGCCGAGCAGATCGGCCTGCACCGGATTGACGATGGTGCGCACATGGGCGCCGGTATCGCCGAAGGTCACCGCCGTTGAGGGATGGCGCAGCATGGCCAGCACATAGTCCTGGTCATGACAATTGGACGGCGCGATGAAGAACAGCTTGAGGTGCTTCTCCAACGCCAGATCGATCATCACCTCGACCGGATCCTGGCTGCGTTCCGCCGCGATCTCGGCGATCGAGCGGAAAGGCGGCAGGGTCTGGTACATCGGGAAGAACCAGTCCCAATCGACGTGGCGCAGAAGCGCGTTGTTGAAGGAGAGATCGGTCTCGCGGGTGTGGTTCTTCGCCACATCGACCAGCTTGGCCCGCATTTCGGGATCGCGCAGGCCCCTTTCCTGATCTTCCAGGGGCAGTTGGCGGAACTCCTCCCACACCGGAGCCTTGTCATAGGGCATGAAGGTCTCGAAGGAATGGAGCATGCCGTTCCACGCCGCGGTGGCCTGGACCAGCATCTTGCCGCCGGCGGCGGTGACTTCGTCGACCATGGCGAACTGCTTGCGCCAGAAATTGGGATTTCGGCGCGTCGACCAGGCGCCGCCGAAGGTGCATGGCACCTTGGTCTCGATGGCGAGGGCCTGGAGTTCGGCCATCTCGGCCGCTCGGGCCTCGTCGCTGACATTGTTGAGGCCGCGGGAGACCTCGAACACCCCGGCGCCGAGCTCGCCCAGGGTGCCGACCAGGGCCTCGATCTCCGACCATTCGGCGAGACGGCTCGCAACCGGCTCGCCCTTGGCGGTGCGGTGGTTGCCCGAGCGCGTGGTTGAGAAGCCGACGGCGCCGGCCCGCATGGCGCACTCGACCTCGGCCTTGAGCGCCACCATGTCGTCGGCGCTCGCCGCCTCGGTGAAGGCGCGCTCTCCCATGACATAGGTGCGGATGGCGGAATGGCCGACATAGCTTGCGTAGTTGATGCCCTTGGGCAGGGCCTCGATGGTGTCGAGGAATTCCGGGAAGGTCTCCCACGACCACGGAATGCCCGCCTCCATCGCCGCCGGCGAGATTTCCTCGGCCATCTCCAGATTGGTGAAGACGTTGGTCTTGTCCTGCTCGGCGCAGGGCGCCAGCGTGAAGCCGCAATTGCCCATCACCGCCGTGGTCACGCCGTGCCAGCAATTGTTGGAGCCGATCCGGTCCCAGAACACCTGGGCGTCATAGTGGGCATGGCCGTCGATGAAGCCGGGGGAAACGATATGGCCCTCGGCGTCGACGGTCTCCTCGGTGCTCTGTCCCGCCAGGTCGCCGATCTCGGCAATCTCGCCGTCAAGGATGCCGACATCTGCGCGGAAACCGGGAAGCCCGGAGCCATCAACGATGGTGCCGCCGCTAACAATCAGATCGAATGCCATGGGTATCCTCCGGTTTTGTGGTTTGGAGCCAGCCTAGCCGAAAAGGGCGATCCATGTCCCCTTTCAGCTATCGGCAGCTGTCCCAGGCTCCAGGGTTTTGCCGGCGAAGAAGGTAAAGAGCGCGAAGCGGCGGCCCTTGGTGACGGTCAGGGCCTCGTGCAGCAGCGAACACGAGAACACGACGCAGCCGCCCCTGGGCGCCTGGTAATGCTGGGGGCCGAATTCCGGGAAGATAAGATGGCCGCCCTCATAGTCGCCGGTATTGAGGTTGAGGCTCATGGCGAAGGTGCGGTAATCCAGATGGGCCGCGCCCAAATCCCGGTGGCGGCGGAAATAGCCGCCATGTTCGGCGTCATAGCAGCCGATGCGGTAGACCTCGGCCCGGGTGACCTCGAAGCGGAACGCCTTGTTCATCTCCGGGATCAGGCGGCGGGCGAGAAACCCGTGAATTTTGAAGCAGACTTCGTCGTCATAGATCAGGTGGTCGGTGCGCTGTTTGATCAGGGCGTTGTCACTGTCGCCCGACGCGCAGGTGACTTGATCGGAATGCTTGTCGCCGCTGTGCCACAAATCCATCAAAAAGTCGCAGAACTCGGGCGGGAAGACATTGTCGACGATGAGGACCGGCGCCAGGCCCCCGGACATCACCGCCCCATCCCCAGGCGCGGGCGCGTCCAAGCCGGCCAAGGCGGCGTCGGCCTGGGCCGCGCCATCGATGATCGTGGCGATGCGCAGATTGGGGTGCAACACCGCGCTGAGCACGACCCCCCTCTCCGGGGCGAGGCCGAAGGCGCCAAGCAACTCGCCCTTGGCGTCGGACAGAATTCTGATCTCGCCCTCAAGACTTTCCGCCAGCGCCCGGTTGGCGTCGGGTGTCTGGCCGGTGACGATGAAGACATGGGCGCCTTGGCGCTTGAAGTCCCCGGCCAATTCGGAATAGCGCTGGATCTGCGTCAGGGCCTCGACATCGAGACCGTCGGCGCACAGAAACAGCACCACCGGATCACCTGCAATCGAATCATTATGGATGGCGATGTCCTGGCCGTCCTGGCCACACAGGCGAAATTCGGGGAGCGGGTCACCCGCGGCCAACAGCACGCCGCCGGGTGGTAATGGTGCCTCAGCCGCCATAGCCCTTCAGCATGTCCGGGTTGTCCTTATAGAGCCCGTCGACGAAGCCGGAATCGACGATGTTGCGCAGGAAGTGGAAGTCCCACAGCGCCAGGGGATGGATATTGGCGGCATCGCCGTTCTTCTCGTCCTGCTTGAGGGCTTCCTGATAGACGTTGGAGATGGCCAGCATGGAGGGATAGAGGCAGGGCTCCAACTTGGGCGCCAGGTCGTCATAGACCCTCTCGGCCAGTTCGCGGTCGAGCTCACCATCATTGTCGTAACGCGCCAACAGGATGCGGATGACGTCTTCCCGGTTCTGCTTGAAATATGACACACCGTCGATGGTGGCCTTGAGCACCCTCTCGACGATATCGGGGCGTTCATCCACCAGCTTCTTGGAGGTCGACATGGTCATGTAGAAGATCATGTGCTGGGGCTCGAGATCGATCACCTTGAGGCCCCGGCGGCGGGCGAAATCGGCGTTGGGCTTGGTCAGGAAACAGGCCTCCACATCATTGTCGGCCACCATGTCAATCAGGCTCTTGCGGCTGGGCGCGCCGGGCTCGGTGACGTCCTGCTGGGCGCGGCGGATCAGTTCGACCTCGTCGCGGTCCGCATCCAGGCCATGCTGCTTCAGATACAGCCAGGCATTGAGGAAGGGATGGTTGCCCCGCGCGCCGACCTTGCGCAGCTTGAGATCATCCAGGCCCTCGATGCCGATATCGGGGCGGGTCACCAGGGCGATGTGGTTGTTGGACATGGTCTGGCCGACATAGGCCCAGGTGTCGCCCCGGGCCTGGGCGGCGTAGGTCGAGACATGGTTGCCGGAGACGAACTCGACCTCGGCCTTGGGCACCAGCTCGTGGGCGTCTTCACGGCTGATGACGCGTAAGTAATCCACATCCAGGTCCTGGCGTTCCCAGGCGCCGCACTCGCTGATCACATGCATCAGCACAAGGTGAGAATGGGCGCGGTAGGGAAAGCTGATCTTGTCCATCTCGGGTGTCCCTCTTTTTGGTTATGTCCTCATTTTTGTTATGTAAGGTGTATCCGATGGCGCAGCAAAAGTTTACCGGAATATGCCGCCGCCATGCCGGATACCGCGCTGCAAACCGAGGGGGTGCGGCGGCGCCAAGTGATGAAATCTTGATAAATCCTGGGGAAAGCTTATTGCTTGACCTTCAGAATCCGGAGGATCAGGTTCAGCTTTTTTTTCAGGGCGTTCTCGGAATAGGGCTTGGCGAGATAGCCGGTGACGCCGTCGGCCTTGGCGAGCTTCACGGATTCAGGGTCCGCGTTACCGGTGACCATCAGGAAGGGGATGTCGGGATCGACGGTGCGGATCTGACGCAGAATTTCAAGCCCGGTGACCTTGGGCATGTTCCAGTCGCAGATGATGACGTTGATCATATTCTCGCAATCGCCGAGGAAATCGAGGGCTTCCTTGCCGTCCTCCGCCATAAAGACCTGGTAGATGCCGAGATCCTTCAGCATGCCACGTAGAAGTTTCCTGGCTTGATCAATGTCGTCCACGGCCAGAACCCTCAAATCGCTTAGACTTTCAATCGGGCCGATCTCGGAAGCTGTGTCATCTGGCGTTACCTTCATGATTGGTCTCCTATCTTGCCGTCGAGCATATCTCGCACTTTGTGCGCCAGGGTATCCATATCGAGTGGCTTCCTGAGCAAAGTCACGTCATCCGGCACCTCAACTGTCGTTGAATCGCCACGGGTCGGGTAGCCCGACATGAAAATCACCTTGATGTCCGGCCGGGTTTCCTGGATGGCACGGTAGAGCTCGAACCCGTCCAGGCCCGGCATGACCACATCGGAAAGCAGAAGATCGATGGTGCCCTCGTGGTCGTCCTCCATTTCCAGGGCCTCCATGCCATCGCATGCGGCGATCACGACGTAGCCGGCCTCCTCCAGGGTCACCTTGGCGATGCGAAGAAGGGCGTCGTTGTCCTCGGCCAACAGGATGGTCTCACCCTGGCCGGCGCCTGATCCCAGCTCGGCCGCCACCGTTTGCACCTCCGGTGCCTTGTCCGTAAAGGGCAGGTAAACATCCACCGTCGTGCCTTCGGCGGGCACACTGGTGACGTTGATAATGCCCTTCGACTGCTTGACGAAACCGTAGACCATGGAGAGCCCGAGCCCGGTTCCCTTGCCCTGCTCCTTGGTGGTGAAGAAGGGCTCGAAGATACGCGCCACCGTCTCGCGGTCCATGCCCTCACCCTCGTCCCGGACGGAGAATTTTACGTAGGTATCGAAAGTGGCTTCCGAGTGCTTTCGCCGCAGTGATTCCTCCAGCTTGGAGACCTCGGCACCGATCGTCAGCCCGCCGCCGCCGGGCATGGCGTCGCGGGCATTGATCGCAAGGTTGATCAGTATCTGGGAAAGGTGGGCGGGGTCGGTTTCGACGCACATCTGTTCATCGGCAACCTCAACCGACAGTGTCACGGTCGCTCCCAACAGAGGCGTGAGCAAGTTTGTCATTTCGTCCAACAACGGCGCCACCTGCACAACCTTGGTCTCGAGGACCTGGCGGCGGCTGAAGGCCAAGAGTTGGTTGGTCAGGGCAGCCGCCTTATCCGTCGCCACGATAATCTCGGCCAGTGCATCCTTGACACGGTCGTGGTCGGACGGATCGGCGAGCGCGCGCTTGGCGTAACCGCCGACGATCATCAGAAGATTGTTGAAGTCGTGGGCCACGCCGCCGGCAAGCAGACCGAGGTCATTGAGCTTCTCCGATTCCCTGAGCTGATTCGCGAGGCTCTTCTGTTCGGTCACGTCAGAGAAGATAGTGCCTACCCCCGACGGCTTGCCGTCGGGTCCGGGAATCGGGAAACGGATCACGCGTTCGTGGCGTTCATCGTCCATTCCAGGAACCAGCCATTCCTGTTCGTGCACCTTGCCGGTCTCCAGCACCTTGAGGTTATCGGTAGCCAGGGTGGTGGCCACGTCCTCGGGGACAATCTCGTGTACTGTCTTACCATTAATCAGATCCGGTTCCGATCCGTGCGCTTCGGCGAAGGATTTGTTGACAAGCACGTATTTGCCGCTTGAGTCGCTCAATGCGATCTGCATCGGTGCGTTGTCGACGATTTGCCTGAGCCGCGTCTCGCTTTGCCGCAGCGCTTCCTCATGCTGCTTGCGCTCGGTGATGTCACGAAGCGCACCGATAAATGTGCGTTTGACACCGGTTGTCATCCCGCTTACGGCGATTTCCATCGGAAACGTCGATCCGTCCTTGCGCCGTCCGACCAATTCGACGGCGGTTCCCTTTGCGGCGCGTCCGGTGCCGGTCCGCAAGTGGTGGGCGATGTAGCCATCGTGGCGCTCACTGTCGGCGGCGCCCATCAGAATTTTGACATTGCACCCGAGCAATTCCTGCGGCGGGTAGCCGAAAATGGTCTCCGCGGCGCGATTGAGGGATTCTATGATGCCGGTCTCGTCGATCGCGATGATGCCGTCGACCACGTTGTTCATGATGGCGCTGATGCGGCGTTCGCGTTCCAGCACCTCCAAGGTGGCCTTGCGGCGCTCGGTGATATCCCGGCCCATGGCGACCAAGCGGCCTTCAATGGAATCCGATATGCGGGCAATCGAAAGCTCGATCTCGACATCATGTCCACCGAAGTGGATCATTTTCACCGGAAGGGGGTCTTGTTCGGCCAGCATAAGCTCGAAATTATCGGCCAGCAGCCCCTTGTAGTCGGGCGTCATGAACTCGACGAACGGATGGCCCTCGATTTCGGCGGCTGATTTCGCGCCGAGTGTGCGAATGCCACTGGCGTTTACGTAGACCACCAGCCCGTCCTCGATGATGCAGACCAGTTCCGAGACCGCTTCGACCGGAATGAGGCGCGGGTCGGCCCTATCCGACGATGGGCTCACGGCGTGTTCACCGCCGGCGAAACTCTTCGTTAATTCTGGGATGTCCATGCCTACCACTCCCTGGGA
The DNA here is from genome assembly GCA_965369885.1 of uncultured bacterium. Lineage (GTDB taxonomy): Bacteria > Pseudomonadota > Alphaproteobacteria > SMXQ01 > SMXQ01 > JAZFWG01. The sequence goes on along the minus strand of CBDUSV010000102.1, from coordinate 567 downwards.
TCAGACCTTTAACCCTACTGGCATCATGCTTAAAAATTGTTAAGGGTGCATGGCCGCCCAGGGTAGGAAATGGGCGGGATGGGGCGTTAAGATTGTATGAAATCACCACTTTTCTTGGATTTATTAAGGATATTGTCACCTGCCATTGGCCTTGCGTGCGTGAACAAAGCGCCGCCTGAGGGCTTCGGATGGCCGGTCCACGGCAGCATAAATCACAATTGTCGCGGCAAAAACCGCGATCCAGGTGGCAAAGGTGTAAGGCAGGCGTTCAATAGACGACAAATGCCCGAAATAGATGCCGAGCAGGAATATCCCGATCCAATAGCCGCTCAGGATGAAGAAGATGTAGACGGCGAACGTGCCCAGATGTAAGCGGCTTGAGTGATGCAGGAACACCAGCGCCGCGAGAAACAGCCTAAAATATCCCGGGCCACCCACCAGGGTGTCTCAACCGCCGGTCCACAGGCGGCGGCAACGGGTCGCGACCACCTGTTCATAGGGTACCGGCTCATCTAGATGACCGATGAATTGCGCGAAGGCGTTGAGGCGCTCGACCGCGTCCTCGGA
>CBDUSV010000101.1:0-8879 GCA_965369885.1 uncultured bacterium | reverse complement strand
CGCATTTGAGCCCCTGGTTCAACAACGGAAAGGAGGTGATCGAATGTCTAAACCCTTGGTGAGAGTATTTGCCGCTACGGCGGTCGCGGGTGGATTGGACGAATTGGCTTCGATCACGCTCGCTTCATGATTGATCGCTGAAGGCAGCGAATATGTGTGCCCGCGGACCACATAATACCGCGGCGCCACCAAATGGTTTCATACCTCGCCGCCTCCCCATGGGGGGCGGCGATTTTTTGTTGACGCATTGGGCTGAGACTCTAGCTGGTTTGGGTTATAATCCAGCGACCAACGCAGAAGTGCCGGCACCGGCGCCAGGGAGGAAAACATGGCCGCGAGGATTAAACTGACCATTGGCGACATCACCACCGACGCCTTCGTGGCGTCACCGGATGGCGCCGGACCGTTTCCCGGCGTCGTCGTCGGATTTCATAAGGGCGGCCTCGACGAATTCTCGGAATGGGTGGTCACTGATCTGGCCGCCAATGGCTATGCCGCCTTGGCGCCCAACCACTATCACGTGCTGCCCGAAGGGGTCAGCATCGACGACCGCAGGGATTACCTCACCGACAAGCAATTGGCGGCGGATCTCGTGGCCGCCGCCGACCGGCTGGTGGCCGATTACAACGTCGACAACAACCGGCTCGCATTGCTCGGCCATTGCATGGGCGGGCGCACCACATGGGTTGGGCTGGTCAGCAACCCGGAGCGTTGGAAGTGGGGCGGGGTGTGGTATGGCGGCTCTTCCTTCAGGGCCTTGGGCGATGGCCTGGCGCCGTTCGAGCAGTTCGCCAACATCGCCTGCCCGGTCGGCGGCTTCTTCGGCAATGACGACAAGAACCCATCGCCGGAAGACGTCGACAAGATCGAGGCCAGGCTCACCGAGCTGGGCAAGGTCTTTGAGATTCACCGCTATGACGGCGCCGGCCATGCCTTCATGGGGTATGGCGCGAGCCACCGCGATGCCGCGTCAGAGGCCTCCTGGGCCATCGCGCTTGAACGCCTGGACCAAAATATCGGCGCCGGGGCGTCGGTCTCGGCCTGATTGCAATCCCTAATATGATCCCCCAGAAAGTGGCACGGGTTTGACAGCATATGGAATTCGGCATCTTCGACCATCTTGACCGCAGTGATTTGCCACTGCAGGCGTTCTACCAGGCCCGTCTCGATCTTGCCCAGGCCTATGACCGCGCCGGTTTTTACGGCTATCACATTGCCGAGCATCACTCGACGCCCTTGGGCATGGCGCCGTCCCCCAGCGTCTTCCTCGCCGCCGTCGCGGCGCGGACCGAACGGCTCCGCTTCGGCCCCCTGGTCTATGCCCTACCGCTCCACCATCCGCTGCGTCTGGTCGAGGAAATTTGCATGCTCGACCAAATGAGCGGCGGCCGGCTCGAGCTCGGCTTCGGCCGGGGCGCCTCGCCCATCGAGGTCAAGCTTTATGGCCTGAACCCGGATGACGCCCAGCGCATCTATGCCGAGGGCCTGGAGCTCATCATCCAGGCGTTGACCGAAAAGACATTGAGTTTCGAGGGCGAGTTTTTCTCGTTCACCGATGTCCCGATGGCGATGGAGCCCCTGCAAAAGCCCCATCCGCCGATCTGGTATGGCGCCCATTCGCCCGAGAGCGCCGAGCGCGCGGCAAAGAAGGGCCTCAATATCGTGAGCCTGGATACCGCCGCCGACACCCGGATCACATCCGATTGTTTTCGCCGCATCTGGCGTGAGAGCCATGGAGTGGCGGCGGAGCTCTCCCAAATCGGGCTCAGCCGCTTCGTCTTCGTGGCCGAAAGCGATGACGCGGCGCTGGCGGCGGCCAGGCGGGCCTATCCGGTGTGGCACCAGAGCTTCAACCAGCTGTTCAAGCTTTTTGGCTCGGCGCCACGGCACCAAAGGCCGCCGGATTTCGATGGGCTATGCGACCTCAATCTCGGCATCGCCGGGTCGCCGGCGACGGTGACGGAATTCATCGCCGCCGAGATGACGGAGGCGGGCGCCGGCTATTTCGTCGGCCAGTTCGCCTTCGGCGACCTCACGCTGCCTGAGACCCTGCGCTCGGTGGAGCTGTTCGCCGGCGAAGTCATGCCGGCCCTGGCCGGCGCCTAACCAGCGCCTAAAATCAGCCGCTGAATTCGATGATGTCGAAGCAGTCGGTCTTGTCGCAGATGTAGATCAGGCCGCGGTGGTCCAACGCCACGTCGTTGGTGTTGGGCGCCCGCTTGCCCTTGGCCGGTTCGGGGATGAAGTAGCCGACCTCCTTGGGATTGCACGGATCGGCGATGTCGATCATGCGCAGCCCGGCGGCGAACCAGGTGACGAAGACGACGCTGCTTTCCAGCTTCTCCTGGAACTGATGGGCCCCGAAACGGACCTTGACGCCGTTATAGGGGGATTCGTCCTCGCCGACATGATAGGTCGAGAGCAATTCCGGCTTGGTCGGGTCGCCCACATCATAGACATAGAACGGCGCGTGGGGCTTGCCCGCATCATCGCCGCGGTTGCTGCGTTCCTCGTCGGTGGCGATGGCGATGTCGCGGCCCGCCAGTTGGAACGGCACCCGCATGAAGGTGTGGCCCGGCTCCAGGGCGGGGGGATGGTATTCCAGGTGGCTGAGGGTCTTCATGTTGGAGAAGTCGCTGGCGTCGATGATGGCAAGGCCCGACATCCAGCACCCGGCATAGAACTGGTCCTTGTAGCGCAGCGCATGGTGCAGGCGGCGTTCGGCACCCTTGGGGTGGGGCTCCTCGCCGCCGGCGACGTTCTGGCCTTCCATCCACCACTTCCCGACAATTTCCGGCTTCGACGGATTGCGGATGTCATAGATCACCAGGATATTGCCGACGAAGCCTTCGACCTCGGTGGATATATAGGCGAAATTCTCGTCGCAATCGAAGCGGTGGACGCCCTTGCCGAAGGTCTTCTCGAAATGGATCAGCTTGGGCTTGGTCTTGTCGGCGATGTCGTAAATCTTGAAGCCGCCGCCATCGAAGCCGTCGGGCACCGGACGCGCCTCGGCATTGACGATCATGATGTCGCCGAGGGGACGAACCTTGTGGGAATGCAGTTCCTTGGGCCCGTCGAGCATGATGGTCGATAGCATCTTCGGCTTCCGGGGGTCCGAGATATCGAGGATCGAGGTGCCCTCGGGGCCGGTCATGTAGCCGACATAGGCGTAATCGCCCTGGACCGAGACCTGGCCCGCGCCCCTGAGGTCTAACCGGCACAGATGCTTGACATTGTCCGATGCATAGGGCCCGGGACCGTCGAAGGTGCGGGGCGCGTCCAAGGTTTCCGTCATGATGTCCTCCCAGGGATTTTTGGCCAGTCGATTTCTGGCCGAAGATTAGCAGGTCCCAGGACCGGAGGCATACCGAAATATTCCCGGATTTTTGGCGGTTTTGTGGTTAAATTCGCGCCAGGAAACAACAGTTGAAACAACACAATAAGGGAAGGGGGGCCATCATGGACAAAGCGGTCACCGGCGTCACCGCCTTCAATGTCAAACCCTTGGCCCGGCTCGACATCCCCGGCGGCGGCCAGGTGACGGTACAGGGCGATCTTGCCTTCGTCGGCCATATCGACCCGCCCCACGGCACCTCGATCATCGATGTCTCGGACCCGACCGCGCCCCGGGTGATCGCGACCCTGGAGATGCCGCCCGAAAGCCATTCCCACAAGGTGCGGGTTTCCGGCGACATCATGTGCGTCAACAATGAGAACTACCGCCGCCACCAGATGATCGCCGGCGCCAAGCTTCCCGCCGAGAAGAAGCGCCTCGCGGCGGAATTGGGACGCCCGCCGACCGATGCCGAGTTGGCGGCGGCGCTCAACAATTATCGCGCCGAAGACATTCCGGCGCTGCTGGAGGCCGCGGCCCAGGGCTATCACGGCGGCGGTTTGCGCATCTATGACATCGCCGATCCGGCCCGCCCCCAAGAGATCGCCTTTTTCAAGACCGGCGGCAATGGGGTGCACCGCTTCGATTTCGATGGGCGCTACGCCTATCTCTCGACCCGGATGGACGGCTATCACGGCAACATCGTCATGATCGTCGATCTCAAGGATCCCGCCAAGCCTGAGGAGGTCTCACGCTGGTGGCTGCCGGGCCAGTGGATCGCCGGCGGCGAGGAGCCGGATTGGGGCGATCTGCGCTATGAATGCCACCATCCGTTGCGCTTCGCAGTCCGGCTATATGTCAGCTATTCCATGGCTGGGGTTTTTATTCTGGATATCAGCGACATCGCCAAGCCCAAAATGGTGGGCCATTACAACACCAGCTATCACCCGCTGTTTTTCAAAAGCCACACCTTCGCGCGCGTGGCGGGACCTCTCGGGGCTAAGGATGTGGCGGTGGTGGTGGACGAACAGCCACCCAGGCCGCGCCCGGGCCAGGTGGCGGCCTTCATGTGGGTGTTCGACGTCAGCGACGAGACCGCGCCCAAGCCGCTTTCGACCTATGCCATGTCGGAAGAGGACACGCCTTGGAAGCGGGGCAGCCTCGGCTATGGCGCGCGGTTCGGCGCCCATCAATGCCATGAGCGCATAACCGGCAGCCTGGTCCATGTGGTGTGGTTCCGCGGCGGGCTCAGGATCGTCGACATCGCCGATCCCATAAAGCCGGTCGAAGTGGGCCACTTCATCCCGGCCCCGGGTCCGGGCCAGAAGACCGTGCAATCCAACGATGTCTTTGTCGATGACCGTGGAATCATCTATCTTATGGATCGCCTCAACGGCCTTGATATCTTGGAATACACTGGACCCGGAGGCCGGAAGACGTCTTAATAACGCCTATCAAAAATTGGGCACATAGGGGTGCTGAAATAACGATCTGGGGAGATCAGCGATGAAACAGCTTGTAAAGATTTGTGTCGTTGCCTTTACCGCCTTCGCCTTCATGGGCGTTGTGGGGTCCGGGCCCGTATCCGCCGCCAAGATCGGCAAGACCCTCGATGAGATCAAGACCCTGGCCAAGAAGGAAGGCTCGATCAACATCGCGGCGTCGTGGCGCAAGAAGTTGCGCAAGGCCCTGACCAAGGCGTTCAAGAAGAAATACGGCCTCAAGGTTAAGGCCATCCGGGTCAGGGGCCTGGCCAGCCGTGAGCGCATCCTCAACGAATCCATCGCCGGCGTCGTCGCCCATGATCTGGTCAATGTGTCCGGCGAGCTCAGGACCCAATATGTCAAGGCCGGCGTGATCATCTCCGTGCCGTGGGCCAAGCTGTTCCCCGGCCTCAACAAGGCGGTGATCAGCCCCGACAACAATTTCGTCGCGTCGGGCTTCAGCAAATACGGCATCGTCTACAACACCAAGCTGGTGCCGAAGAACCGCATCCCCAAGGGCTGGGCCGACTGCCTCGATCCCTATTGGAAGGGCAATTTCGCGGTCCTGACCCGGCCCCGCACCTTCACCGGTCTGTGGGCCGGATGGGGCAAGGACAAGAGCATCGCCTATCACAAGAAGCTCAAGGCCAACAAGCCGATGTGGTCCTCGGGCCAGACCGCGACGGTGACCAAGATCGGCGCCGGTGAAGTCGCCATGGGCTGTGGTCTCGGCCTCCATGGCCTGATCAATGTGCACCGCCGCGATCCTACCTCGCCGATCAAATTCGTCGTCACGCCGGATCTGCCGATCCAGATCGGCGAGGCTTTGGCGCTGATGAAAGGCTCGAAAAGCCCCAATGGCGCCATCCTGCTGGCCGGCTTCCTGGCCTCGAAGGACGGCCAGAAGCACTATCACATCCAGGGCCGGAGCTCGCCCTTCATCAAGGGTTCGGTCTCGGCCAAGATGATCAAGGACGCCGGCGCCAAGCTGGTGTGGGGCGGATGGGAATTCGCCGGCGCGCGCGAGACCGAGGCGGCGGGCGAGATCGTCTCTGCCTGGGGCTTCCCCAAGGCCAAGAGAAGCAAAAGAAGTAAGAGAAAGCGGAAGAAAAAGAAGTAGTGCGTAGGCGCCGGGCAAGGATCGGATAAGGGGCGGATCATGAGCCCCAGCGATTTGGCCCGCCCCGGCCCCCGACCCGGCCCCTGGGCCCGGTTCGGGGTGCCATGGGCGCGGATCAGAAGCAACGCCGCCGTCATCGCGGTGATCGCATTGGTGTTGTTCCTGGTCCTGGTGCCGGTGATCCGCCTCATCGTCAACAGCTTTCTCGAAGGCCATCCCTCGGTGCCCGAGGGCTGGACCCTTGACAACTACACCACCGCCTTCACCATGCCCCTGTTCTACGAGGCGCTGGGGACGACGCTGTGGCTCGCCGCCGTCGGCACCTTCATCACCGTGGCCATCGCGGTGGTGTTCGCCTGGTTGATCGAGCGTACCGACATGCCGTTCCGCAACCTGGCCTGGACCCTGATCCTGATCCCCATGGCCATCCCCGGGGTGCTGTTCGCCCTGGGCTGGACCCTTTTGCTGTCGCCCAAGATCGGCGCCATCAATGTGGTGTTGCGGGAATTGTTCGCCTTGGTCGGGTGGCAGATGGCCGAGGGGCCGATCAACATCTATTCGGTGGGCGGGCTGATCTATCTCGACGGCCTGCGCGGCGTCACCACGGTGTTCCTCATGGTGGTGGGCGCCTTCCGCATGATGGACCCGGCGCTGGAAGAGGCGGCGCGGACCGCCAAGGCCGGCGCGCTCGCCACCTTCTTCCAGGTTACCCTGCCGGCGCTGATGCCCGCCATCCTGGTGGCCGCCATGTACAGCTTCATCTCGTCGATGGAATCCTTCGAGGCGCCGCTGGCGGTGGGGCTGCCCGGCGGCGTCTTCGTCCTCAGTACGCTGATTTACTTCACCACCCGCATCCAGGCGCCGCTGGATTACGGTTTGGCCGCGGTGTTCGGGGTCAGCTACATGATCCTGATGATATTCCTGCTGATCGCCTATCGCCGCATCGTGCGCCAGTCGGAACGGTTCTCCACCGTCACCGGCAAGGGCTTCCGCCCCCGGGTGATCTCGATCGGCAAATGGCGCTATCCCGCCCTCGCCATGTTTGTGTTCTATTTCCTGCTGGCGGTGGTGGCGCCCTTCGCCATCCTGGCCTGGGCGTCGGTCCTGCCGAGCTACCGGGTGCCGTCGTTCGAGGCCCTGAATCTGCTGACCTGGGCCAATTACGAGGAATTGTTCGAAACCGACCGGGTTCTCCATGTGGTGTGGAACACCGTGGTGTTGATGCTGGTGGCGGCGACGGCGACCATGATCCTCGCCTTCATCGCGTCCTGGGCCATCGTGCGCAGCGAGGTCCGCGGCCGGGGCCTGTTGGACAGTCTGATGTTCGTCCCCCATGCCATCCCCGGCATCGTCATCGCGCTCGCCCTGATCATGGCGTATTTAAGCCCGCCCTTGAAATATCTCGGCATCTATGGCTCGCTGTGGCTGATGGTGATCGGCTTGGTGGTGTCCTATGTGTCGTTCGGCACGCGGCTGATGAACAGCGCCATCATGCAGATCCACAAGGAGCTGGAACAGGCCGCCTATGTGTGCGGCGCGACCACCATGAAGACCCTGTTCTGCGTCACCCTGCCGTTGGTGTTTCCGGCCTTTGCCGCCGGCTGGGTGTGGGTCGCGGTCCACAGCATGCGCTCCTTCTCGATACCGCTGATGCTGGCGAGCCGCGACAGCGAGGTGTTCGCGGTTCTGTTGTGGGAATATTGGGATGAAGGCACCGCGTCCTTGTCGTCGGCGTTGGGGGTGATGATGATCCTGGTGCTGATCCCGCTTACCCTCCTGATGCGGCGCTTCATCGTCCGCATCAGCGAACAACAGGGTTGATGCCATGGAAGTCAAGATCACCGGCCTGCGCAAGACCTTCGCCTCCCATGATGGCGATGTCGATGCGGTGAAAGATCTCTCCTTCGACGTCAAGCCGGGCGAATTCTACACCCTGTTGGGGCCATCGGGCTGCGGCAAGTCGACGACTTTGCGCTGCATCGCCGGTCTCGAACATCCCAATGAAGGCGAGATCCATATCGGCGGGAAAATCGTCTCGGGGCCCGGCATTTCCATCCCTGCCAATGAGCGTCCGATCTCCATGGTGTTCCAATCCTATGCCATCTGGCCCCACATGACCGTGTTCAAGAACGTAGTGTTCCCCTTGAAACAAAAGCGCTCCGGCGTGCCCAAGGCCGAGCGCGCCGACCGGGTGATGGAGGCGCTCTCATTGGTGAAGATGGAAGACCTCGCCCAACGCCCGGCGCCCTATCTTTCCGGCGGCCAGCAACAGCGCGTCGCCTTGGCCCGCGCCCTGGTGTCCCGGCCCGAGGTGTTGTTGCTGGATGAGCCGCTGTCCAATCTCGACGCCAAGCTGCGCGAGGATTTGCGCATCGAAATCATGGACCTGACCCGGCGGCTCAACATCACCACGCTTTACGTCACCCATGACCAGGTGGAGGCGCTGGCCATGTCGGACCGCATCGCGGTGATGCTGAACGGCAATATTTTGCAAGAGGCCGGCCCGCGGGAGCTCTATCTCAAGCCCGCCAACCCCTTCGTCGCCCAGTTCGTCGGCCAGGTCAATTTCTTCGATGGCGCGGTCACCGAGAATGGCGGCGCCGGTGGGGGCGTGATCGAGACCGCCGAGGGCTCCTTCCACTGCCCGGTTCCGGCCACCATGGCCAAGGGCGCCAAGGCCCGGCTCGCGGTCCGGCCGGAAAGCATGAAGGCAACGTCCCAGCCCGGCGACGGCAACGGCAATATGCTCGAAGGCAAGGTGGAAAAGGCGGTGTTCCTTGGCGATTCGATCGATTGTCAGATCGCGGTCGGCACCCGCACCGTCCGCGCCCGGGTTGACCAGACCATGAAGATCGCCGCCGGCGACAAGATCTTCCTGCAATTCAGCCCCGAGGCCTGCGTCGTCCTGCCGCCGGACACCCCCCCGGAAACCAACACG